>JAOUGB010000201.1 GCA_029857875.1 Desulfobacteraceae bacterium
GCAAGTTGTTTATAGTATTCAGGAGTTTCATAATCATTTCCGATAATAAATGCACCCAAAACGCCAATTCCGTACTTATGAAATGTATCAACCACACGACGGTAATTATTCACACCGGTCTTTATATTGACGCCTTTTTTCATTCCCTTCAAAGTGTCCAAACTTATCGTTTCAAATCCTATAAACACAAACATGCACCCTGCTTTGGCAGCCAGTTCGACAACCTCCTCATCATCAGCTGAATTAATAGACGTCTGCATCCACCACTTTTTATTAAGATTGTATTTTATCATACCTTTAAACAGCTGTTTGGCTCTGGCAATACTATCAGTGTTATAGCCGATGAGATTGTCATCTGTAAAAAAGATATATTTTGAATCAATGCCTTTGAGTTCTTCCAGTACATCCTCAGCTTTACGGCAGCGGTATGTCTTACCAAGGTACCTCGAAACCGAACAGAATTCGCAGTTGAAGGGACAACCCCGGGAGGTCTGAACCGACTGCCATAAGTAATTTGAGTGTAAAAGATCTCTGCGAGGAATAATTTTAAAATGCTCCAGATCAATTTTAGGCCCTATGTATTTTGAAGAGAGTTTATTATTCTCAAAATCTTTGATTGCTTTTTGCCATATACCTTCCACCTCTCCTACAATTACCGAATCGGTGTATCTCATTACTTCGTCGGGTATCATGGACGCATGAATCCCTCCCATAATGACCTTTATTTTCCGTTTCCGATATAACTGCGCGATTTCATAGCCCCTGTTAATATTGCTTGTGAAAGCAGTTATTCCGACCAAATCAGCTTCTTCAAATTTAAATGTTTCAAAATTTTCATCTATGATCTTTACTTCCCAGTCAGAAGGTGTGACCGCAGCTACATAAGCGAGTCCTAAAGGAGAAAATGTGGAAAATCTGCTCTTCAGATAGCCACTCCTACGACCCACAGGATTTATTAACAGAAGTTTTTTCATTTAAGTGTAATTCCCAGAAAAGTTTAGTATATGATAAAAGAGGGCGAATCAAGGCAATTTTTAGTTTATAATTTTGGTAAGAAATCCTTTTTACTATTGGAATAAGAGAAAAATTTACATTGTGCATTGTGTTTGGACAAATGACCATATATTCGATCATCTGGTATGCATTGACAATTTTGTTCAGAATGCGAAAAATTAAAAATCAGATACCAAAAGTTGGGTGTGCTATACCGTTTTAGATACGATTTCAAATCGTTCACAAATTGTAAAATATTGAGGTGCGCTGCGATATCAAGGTTCATATCACATTTATTGAAAATATACGGTGATGGGTTGTCTTCATGGAACTTTACTTGAACAAGACCGATCCAAGTGACATCAAATTTGGCTTTATCAGAAAAAGCGGGAGAAACTTGAGTAATATTTTTTTTAACCCAGCGAGTTTGCTGTCGAAAAACCAAGTTCAAAAGCCTTCAGATTCGATTCCACAAAGGCTTTTTTTGTTTTTGTCTTGATGGCTTCTTTGACTGTTTCTTTGGTCAAAGGGATCTTGCCTGTCTGAATCAGGGCGCCCAATAGTACCATATTAACGGACAGGACATTCCCGGCTTCCCGTGCAAGAACCTCTGCATTAAAGGCGATAAGGTTCGCTGTCTTGGCTCTAATCAATGACTGCAGGTTGTTCAGGTCTGGATAAACCCCACTTCCAACAGTAACCGTAAACGGAGACAGAGGTGCCAAATTGGAAATGACGACTGTACTGGAATTACACTTGTTCAGGGCTCGAAGCGTTTCCGAAGGCTCAAATCCGACCAGCACATCGGCTTCTCCATCTGAAATAATGGTACTTTTAGCATCTCCGAAAACGATGCTGGATTCAACGACACCTCCTCTTTGGGCCATGCCGTGTATTTCACTCATACGAACCGGAACATCTGCAAGCAGTGCGGATTCTCCGATAACCCTTGAAGACAAAAGATTCCCCTGCCCTCCTACAGCTACTAAAATGAGTCTTGTTGGTTTCATTGTATTCCTGTCTGTTTTTTATACAATTTCAAATATTTCACAAATCCTAAAGCATTGGGTCACGCTGCGATGTCAAGATTCATAGCGAGACTGTCGATAAAGTTTGATTTCTACATTTTTGTGAAATTCGCATATAATAATATCAGATACTTATAAGTCTGCAAATTGCCTTTTTTGGGTTTTTCGACAGTCTCAGCGCCTTTTTGAAAATATATGGCGATAAGCTGCCTTCATCGAAATTCAAACTTTATCCCTTAAAGGCAATATCGCATGTTCCGGGCAAATCTGGGCACAGACGCTACAGCCCGAACACAGGACCGGATCGATGTTAACCCTGTTCTTCTTGATAAAAAAGGCGGGACATGCCAGGTCGTTGATGCAATCTCTATGTCCTTTACATTTTTCACTGACAAAAAAGGGTTTTCCTCGGGGTTTTTTCAGGGTTTTGGCAAACAATGTGCACGGTTCTCTGGAAATAATCACCGAAACCCCTTTATACATCAGGGCTTCTTTAATGGTATCGATGCTCTTTTTAACCCGGTATGGCCGGATGATGGAAACATGTTTTACACCAACAGCCTTAACAATGTCTTCAATGGATACCCTGGCATATCCTTCAAAGTTCAGCGCTTTCATGTCAACCCCTGGATGGGGTTGATGGCCGGTCATGGCCGTAATGCCATTGTCAAGAATTACCAGTGTAAAATTGTGACTGTTAAAGACCGCGTTGATCAAACCGGGTATTCCGGTATGAAAGAAAGTAGAATCCCCGATAAAAGAGATGACTTTTTTGTTTGTAACCTTTGAAAACCCGCATGATGTGCCCACGGAAGATCCCATGCATATCAGAAAATCTCCTGTGGAGAGCGGCGGCATAAACCCCAGTGTATAGCAGCCGATGTCTGTGGGACAAATCGTTTCCATCCCTTTTGCTGCTTTTTGAACAGCATAAAACGTGGCCCTGTGGGAACACCCTGCACACAAGCTGGGGGGACGCTGTGGAATTTCGGGAATATCAGAAAGATCGACACCGGTTCGAGGTGTATAACCCACACCGAAATATGCGGCGAGACATTCTCTGACAAGTGCTGGATTATATTCATAAAGGCGAGAAAAAAGATCATCATCCTTTCCCTTGATGGAAAGCGTCAGTCCTTTTTCCTGGGCAAAGGCTTTGACCGTTTCTTCCATAAAGGGTTCACCCTCTTCTACGATGAGCACTTTTTGACATGTTTTTAAAAAGTCTTGGATCAGAACCCGAGGCAATGGGTGTGAAAATCCGATGCGCAATATTCTAACGCTATTCTCGATATCCAGATCCTTTACAGCATCAAAAACATAGTTGCAGCTCACACCATTACATATAATTCCCCAGTCACCCTTTCCGTATATTAGATTGTATTCTGAATTTTCAGATATTTTTTCGGCTTTATCGAGCTTTTCAAGAAGTTTGGCATGCAAATTTCTTGAAACCGCAGGTACGGTAACATAGTTGAACGGATCTTTTTTAAAATCGCCTTTTGTTTTCGGTTCCCGTAGATCTCCCAAGGATACGATTTCGGTGGAATGGTTGATCCTCGTGGTCGTTCTAAAAATAACAGGTAATTGTAGCTGCTCGGAAAGGTCGAAGGCATCAACCATCATATCTTTTGCTTCCTGAGCCGAAGACGGCTCCAGCATGGGGAGACCGGACAATTTGCTGTAATAACGGTTATCCTGTTCGTTCTGGCTCGAGAACATAAACGGATCATCTGCCGTAACAATTACCAACCCCCCTTTTACCCCTAGATATGCCAGTGTTACGAGAGCATCTGCAGCAACATTCATTCCAACATGCTTCATCACGCACATGCTGCGAACACCGGAATTCGCAGCAGCAGCAGCCACTTCAAGGGCGACTTTTTCATTGGTACTGTATTCAAAATAAAGCTCAGTTTCTTGAGATATTTGGAAAAAATTTAACGAAATTTCCGAAGATGGGGTCCCGGGATATGTAGTGGCCACAGCCACTCCGGCCTCAAGGCCGCCGCGAGCGATGGCTTCGTTGCCTAAAAGCAGCATCTTTAAACCGGGTTGTTTGGTTAACAGTTTATGCATAATCTTTTCCTTGACCTCTGAATATTCGTAAATGATAGGTTCTGAAACAGCATCGAACCATAATAGCCACCTTTTAATCTTTGGCATGCAAAATCAAGGTAATATACCAGCATCGGTTGTTGTGTAAAGAATTTTCTGGACGCCGACAAGCAATTGAAAAAACTTTACAAATATTCTACCATGATTTATAGTATCATAATTATTGATTTTTTGTTCACATAAATGTGAGGTCTGAATGCGACACCCGATAATTCTGGTTATTGCAACACGTAATAAAGGAAAAACGCTGGAGATCAAGGAGCTTTTAAAGGGCTTTCCTGTTGAAATTAAAAATCTTGATGATTTTGGTCCAATTCCCCATTTGGAAGAGGATGGGAACACCTTTGATGAAAATGCATACAAAAAAGCAAGTTTTGCAGCCAGGGTCCTGGGGCTACCGGCGCTGGCTGATGATTCAGGGCTGATAGTGGAAGCCCTGGACGGTGCACCCGGAATCCATTCCGCACGCTATGCCGGCGAAGATGCAACAGATGAACAAAGATATTTAAAACTGCTCGATGATATGGAGGGGAAATCAAACCGAAAGGCAGCCTTTGAATGTGTCATCTCCATCGCTGTTCCAACAGGCCCCGCCCTGACTTACGAAGCCCGCTGCGAAGGCCTCATCACCACAGAACCTGCCGGCTCAAATGGATTTGGTTACGATCCGGTTTTCTTTTATACACCCTTAAATAAAACCTTTGCACAAATAACCAGAGAAGAAAAAAACCGTATCAGCCACCGAGGGAAAGCACTTGCCGAACTCAAATCGGAATTCGATAAAGTCTTGATCTGGATCCGTCAACATATGCCGTTTCAAGAAAAACGCCATTGATGCTTTATTGTTATCTGCTAAAGTTTCGCACCCTTATTTCCGTAAATACCAACAGAGTGTAGCAGGCCGGGAAATTTTTATAAGGGTAATAGTTTAGTCCTTTGAAACAAATCGATTTCATTGGTCTTCGCTTTCAGCTTCGACCCAACAAGAAAGAGCTTCAGGTATAATTAAATTTTTGGCTGGAAGCTGTTTGAGTGAATTAGGGATCGTTTTGAAAGAACCATAAACAATCTAACTTTATGGATGAAATTCTCTGTTAAGTAGATACCTTTATGAACAGCCAGGACCGATTCTTTCATTACGAGCCCTTATTCATGAGGCTTGTCCGCCTCCGGCGGGTTTATCCGCCTTTGGCGTGATCTT
>JAOUGB010000202.1 GCA_029857875.1 Desulfobacteraceae bacterium
AAGAAAAAGCCGCATGAACCGATATAAGGGGCAAAAAGGATTTTACGATTATTTCTGCTGGTTGCTTTTCTTGGCCTGTTCTTTCACGCGCAAAAGTCCGGGGCTGTTATGGAGATACATGAGCGGGGAGGAATATCCTGCAGCCATAAAATATTTTTCAAGATCATCAAAAATAACCGGTCGGTCAGGCCACCGGTAATGTTTCTCGCGCTGTTTCAATTCCAGCCATAATTTATTCGTTAAAGGTTTTTCTTTGAATACCGATTCTTTAGCTGGATCACAAAGAAACATCTCACAGATGATAGGCTTGATTCGCCACATGCACCCATGACCACTAAGATAAATGCACTTAAATCCATCATTGGGTTTTTTAAGCACCCTCGCCAACGCTTTGATTTCCGTTTCATTCGATACCAGTACGTTCACCACCACATCTCCGAAAAACGTGATGATGCCTTCACGGGAACAACAGGCACTTATTTTGCTTTGATAACACTTTTGGGTGCAGATGTTTTCAAAATGCTCGCCAAGAAATGCGTCCACTGCATCACGAAACAGCAGATAATCAGAAATTTGTGATAAAAGTCGCTGTCTTTCCTGTACGGAAACCGTCTTTAGGTGACGATATACCATATTCAGCGTTTCCGCCTGTTCTTTTTGATATGAATTCATTATTAATCTTTGTTCGTTTCTTTTTTTGAAATTTTGTGCATTATCAGATAAAAATGGATATCAATTTAGCACAACAACCATCGCAGAAATGTAAAACATTAAGCCTTTTATCATTGTTTTATTGATTTGCCAATGGACAAAGATGACATATCTTTCAACATCCACAGACTTACGCCCGCGGTCCTTGGCTATTTTTACAAAATCCCCCTATATGATATTTACATTATATATTTTAAATGATATTAAACATATAGATGTATATATGTTAGTGAAAAGCTCATCGGCCATCAACTGAAATCGATTCTATTTTTATTGACCACTCCTGTATCAATGGGATAAAATTCGAAGGTATGAGAAAATTGGACAATGATTTCCGGCATGCCGCCATGTCAAATGGTAATCACGATGAAACACCGGAAAGGAAACATGAACAAACACTTATCTCAACCATTATTTAGGCACCCCGATCTGGTTGTGGCGCCCTGTAAATTAGGCCACGGCGTTTTCGCAACCCAACTTATTCCGGCTGATACAACACTGGAAGAATGCTATCACTTGCGTATTAGGAAGGAAGACTGCTCGGGTATTATAGACGACTACGTCTATAGTATAGCGGCGGATGATGATGATTCACAAGAAGTGTCCGAATGCTACTCTCTTCCGCTGGGATGTGGAAGTATTTTTAATCACTCTGATGAACACAATACCGAATACTGGCACGATACGGAGCGGGACCTGATCGTTTTCTATACAATAAAAGATGTCTCTGCCGGTGAGCAGCTGTTTATCAATTATGGCAAAGATTGGTGGGAGACACGTGATTGCACGCCTAAAAACGACAAATAAGATCATATGAGGTAATGCAATGGTTCCACCAAGATGAATGACCGATCCGGAGGTTAGTTAAATCCAACCTCCGGCACCCATTGTAAAAAGTACGTAACCTCTTTTAAATTTTGTATAATCATATAAATTCGGCGGGTTGACCGAATGGATTATTTTTGATATTTATATGGTAACTTTTTTCGATATCGGCTATACTATTTAAATTTTCGAAAGGTTTACTCGCCGCCGGCGGGCTAAATTTGCTATCCCCGCAGCTCCGAGAAACGGAATCTCCACTACAATTCGATCCCGGTAGGCGAGATTTTCGCTTTTCTCCAACAAGCAGCGGGGAATTCAATTTTAAACCTTGAACAAAACCGACATGAGACTGTTCCTTAACATCATACTTTTGATCGCAACCATACTTGCATCCTATGTCGAGTATGTTTATTTCACTGCTGTTCCACCTAAACTGGGCAAGATTGCCCCTTTCACTGTTCGGTCCCAAGGGTTTTTTACTTTTGACCAAGACAAGGCTCTTGGCGGCAGACGCGATATAGCTCTTTCCCGGTATATCCCTTTGTACACCTATCTTCCAAGTAATGCCCAAAAAGTAAGAAAAAGAATGGAGGAGCTAATAAAAGAGATCTCATTCCTTCAAGAACAAAAACCTTTTACCGGTAATGAACTGGTAGAATATCTTCATGAAGCGTTCGGATTGAAACTCGGTCTGGTTGAAGCAAACAAATTTCTTCACTACCAAAATATGACGAACCTTTTGAACGGCATCCTGACCGTTGAAAAAAGCATCATGCAAAATATCATAGTGGAAGACTCGAAGCCATACAGCGATAAAATCACAGTTGAGGTGCTCTATCCTGAACCAAAGGGGATTGTAGCCCATCCAACGGATGAAATCCTTACCTTAGAACAAGCCCGTCTCGTGCTGCAGGACAAAGCCACCAAGCTGTTTTGGCAAGTAGATAAAGGCGTCTTGGATCCTGTTATAGAAATATTACAATCCGCCCTCCTGCCAACCCTGAAATATGACAACGATGAGAACAACAGAAGGATTGAAGAGATCGTCAGGCGTTATCCCTCCAAAGTCATTCATTACCAACCAGGGGATGTCCTCGTACCGTTTCGCAAAGTGCTCAATGAAGAAGATTTATTGCTGATTGTATCTCATTTGAAGTTTGCTAACAAAAATCTTTATAGCATAATTCCCTTTGTACTTATTGTAACACTGCTGACAATAGTATTTAATGACCTGTTTATTTTGAAAATTTTGGGCTCCGGACAGCGGAAAACAATCCATTTCCGTCCGCTCCTCTCTCTATTGATCATAAGTGTTTTCCTTTTCAAGTCTTGCCTCTTGTTCACTCCTTTTCCCTTGTATTTTGTTCCTTTCGCCATGCTCCCACTTATAATCATTCTTTTAAATCATGGAAGAGTTGCCGCCACCTGGTCTACGGTAATAGGAGCGATATTGCTAACGCTATTTTCAGCCCGATCCTTTCAGATATTCCTTTTTTTCACTTTCGCCGGTTTGGCTGCAACCTTGTTCTCCTCCAAGATAAAAAAACGCATCCATATTTTACTCCCTTCAATTGTCATTGGGATTATCAATGTAGGTGTGGTTTTGGCATTTTCTATAAAGTGGCAAAACATCACTCCTTTGCTGGGGAAATCAAATGAAATTTGGATGTCTTTAAAGGCTATGGTTTTTGACAAGCATTTATCCGATAGTCTGGGCTGGGCATTTACGGGCGGCATTCTATCAGGACCCATTGCATTATGTCTATTGCCGATATTGGAAGCGGGCCGTTATGCCACCTCCAACTTTAAACTCACAAAGTACTCCGACCTCCAACATCCCCTTCTAAAAGACCTCTTCTCTAAAATCCCGGCAACTTATCAACATAGCATGACAATGGCATCCCTTGCTCAAGCGGCAGGAGAGGCCGTTGGGGCAAATACCCTCCTTTTGAGAACAGCTGCTTACTACCATGATATAGGAAAAATGGCAGATCCCATGTTTTTTTCTGAAAACCAATCAAGTGGCGAAAATCCTCATGATAAATTGGACCCATTAGAGAGTGCCCGGCTCATTATCGATCATGTAAAAAATGGTGAAAAGATCGGGAGGAAGAATGGACTCCCCGAAGTTATTTTGGACCTTATCAAGCAGCATCATGGGACGCAGTTTGTTGAATTTTTTTACAACAAGGCCGTCAAAGCAAATAACAAGTCCAAGCCCCGCAAAACGGATTTCCGGTATCCGGGGCCAAAGCCCCAAAGCCTTGAAGCCGCAATATTGATGATAGTGGATTCGGTTGAGGCCACTTTTAGATCCATGGAAGCGCCGACACAGGAACAAATCGAGAAAATGATTCTCCTCAATATTGTAAAACGAATTGCTGATGGTCAACTCGACGAATGCAATGTCTCTACGAGCGATATAGCAAAGATTGTTGAGACACTGACCCATTCCGTAGAGGCCACATTCCATTCCCGGGTTACATATCCATGGCAGGAAAAAAAGAAACAATGAAACACAATCTTGAATTGAAATTTACAGTTTGAATTTAATATCTATCATTCATTGGATTTCATGTCAGGGAGGAATCATTTTTGAGATACCATTGTCGTATCTCTTTATTAGTGAAAATAGATACTTGTAAGTTATCACAGTTAATAATAGTTACTTTTTTATAAGGTACTCTCAACATCAAAAGCTTGAAGACTAAAAGGCGGACTACGATATATGGTATTCCCCTTATTTATTTCGATAGAAGAATATCGGTCGAATCCCATACTGTTTTTAGATTGAATCAAAGCCCTTCCAGACTTAACCCCTAATTTTACCAATTTTCAATTGGATAAGTGCATTCGCAACACAATGCCCTTATGGTTGTCATCGCATATGTTTTTTATAAAAAGGATCTGCAGGATTTGATGTTTCAAATGATCTGATACACTTTTTCGTGATACAAAAATGTTTCATCAACCAATTACGATACATATGCTTGACACCGTTTCTTACATAATAATAATCAGTTATAAAGCAGGCCTTCATTGGTATAATCGTTGCAGTCCAATATTATTGGAAATTTCATTAGCTTTTTAAGAAAGATCAAAATTGAAAATTACCTTGTAAATGTAACACATTATAAAAGCACTCCGACAGTCAACTTTAATATATTGATTTAACTACTCATAACGCCTCAATGTAGTTGTTTTTAATACGCATCAATCTGAGTGGTATTAAACCCTGAATCAGAATAAAGGATGGTTATACTTGTTTCTAAAATCATAAATTCAGAAAGGAGGTCAAAAATGAGAAAAAAACGACGTTTTTATACTTGTATTATTCTGGTGATGACCGTTCTTCTTTTTATGGCGACCGGAGTGGTCGCTGAATCAAAAAAACCCAACATCGTCATCATCTGGGGCGACGACATCGGCGGCTTTAACATCAGCGCCTACAACATGGGCATGATGGGCTACAAGACGCCGAACATTGATCGCATCGCGAAGGAAGGCGCACTGTTCACGGACTGGTATGCCCAGCAGAGTTGCACCGCCGGCCGCGCTGCGTTCATTACCGGCCAGTCGCCCATGCGCACCGGCCTCACCAAGGTCGGCCTGCCAGGCGCACCCGAGGGCATGAAGAAGGAGGATCCGACCATCGCCACTTTGCTCAAGGCGAAAGGCTACATGACCGGCCAGTTCGGCAAGAACCACCTCGGCGACCGCGACGAGATGCTGCCGACCGCCCACGGCTTCGACGAGTTCTTCGGCAACCTCTACCACCTGAACGCCGAGGAAGAGCCGGAG
>JAOUGB010000203.1 GCA_029857875.1 Desulfobacteraceae bacterium
CATTGATACCATCGCCCACCATGGCCACTTTTTTCCCGTTTCCCTGAAGGTTTTGGACAAAAACAGCCTTGTCCAAAGGCGTCCGGCTTCCATGGGCATCTCGTATGCCCAACACGTCTCCGATGACCCGGGTGGTTTGATCCCCATCTCCGGAAACAAGTGCAATGTCGTAACCCATGTCCAGTAATGTTTCAACGGTGTTGACCGCCGTGCCTTTGAGCGTATCTCCAAACGTAAAAACCGCGCACAATTGGCTACCATAACTCATGTAGACTTTAGATTGCAAGGCCCCGTCTTTTTGCCCGGCTTCCAAAACACGCAAGGGCGATGTCAGGTTTTTTTCAACAAAATCTTTGGATCCGATTCTGATTTCTTTTTCTTTAAGCTTTCCGGATACGCCGTTTTGATGATTATGGACGAATTCAAGTGACGTCTCGAGCAATGCAGCCCTTCCGGCATGTCTTAAGATTTCCGCTGCAATATAGTGGTCCGAATGTTTTTCCAGAGCAGCGGCCAGGGAAAAAATCTGATCTTTTAAAAAAGGCGCTTTGGCGCACACATCAAGTAATGCCCAGTTCCCCTGGGTCAGGGTGCCGGTTTTGTCGAAGACAACGGTATTTATGATTTGGGCCTGTTCAAAAGCCGTGAAATCCCGAACCAGGATTCCTTTGTTTCCGGCCAGGGAAATTCCGGCAACCCGTGCCATGGGGATGGCAATACCCAGGGCACACGGACATGCAATCACCATGACCGTAACGGATCTGATGAGGGCATTTTCCAATGTAAGCCCTGAAACCAGGCAAACCAAACCGGATGCCGCCGAAAGCAAGAGAATCAGGGGTACAAATAAACGGAGGATTCGATCGGTTTTGCCCTCTAAGGGAAGTTTCTCTCCCAAAGCGCGTTCCATAATTGAAATCATCTGACCCAGAGTCGATTCATCCCCCACACCCTCGGCCTTGACCTTCAAGATCCCCTGAATCAACCGGGTCCCGCTTTTGATGCGATCCCCGGCTTTGAGTTGAACAGGCAGGGCTTCACCGGTCAGCGAAGATTCATCCATTGACCCTGAGCCTTCCAGTACGCGACCGTCTGCAGGAATAATTTCGCCTTCCTGAACCTTAAAAACGTCTCCTTTTCGAAGAGCTTTTGCGGAAACATAGCGTCCGCCAGGGAATTCATCGCTGACGATTTTGACTTTGGCGGGTCGGAGCGAAAAAAAATTGCCAAGGTCTTCCTGAACGCTGTCTTTGGCTTTTCTTTCAATGGCCTTTCCGAGCAGGGTTAGGGTAATCAGCATGGCGGACGTGTCGAAATAGAGATGAATGCTTCCGGAAAACAGGTTAAAGGTACTGTAAAAAAAAGCGTTGAACGCCCCTAACGTGATCAGGGTTTCCATGCCAAAAGCTGCGGATTTGAGGCCGGCCCAGGCCTTTCGATAGATCTTGAAACCGCCGTAGAAAAGAACGACGCCGGCCAGAACAAAAATGGGCACAGAGATTTTATAAACGGTGTCCTGGGTCAGCTCGGTAAAAAAGCCGGAATAAAGGGCAAAGGAGAGCATCATGACATTGGCGGTGAGAAAGGCAGAAACAGCGAAACGGACAAAGTCTTTTTTGGTTTCAATTGCTTTGGCATCTTCTTCGGGGATGGCTGCCCGGTATCCCAGCCGCCCGATGGTCCGAATGATCTCATCCGGAGACGTTTGAATCGGGTTGTATTCACAACTGATCCGGTCGGTTGAAAAATTACAGAATGACTGCACCACACCGGAATGTTTTTTGAGGGCTGCTTCAATCACCCAGGCACAGGCCGGACACCACATATCACTGACCTTCAGATAAATGGTGAGTCTTTCGGCGGCACCCTGGTTATCCCGATCGCTTGCTGGTTCAGCATCCGGTTGAAGGGAAGAAAAAAGGGGCTTTGCAGCATCTTTGGAAAGGCGCGCTTTGAGATCCGATTCCGATTCAGGGATAATTCCCATTTCCCGACATTTTTTGAAAAGTTCCGTTTGTTTAAACTGCACAGGGTCCGGAGAATCAGCAGCCTCCATAAGCATGATAAAAACCTGGCGACAGCCCATGCAGCAGAAAGAAAATTCCCGGTTGCCTGACGTCCATTTCACCGTGCCGTGTCTTAAGGAAAGGCCGCAAAGGTCGCAGGAAGCAGCAGAAGGATTCATGTCATTTACGGAGCCCTAACGATTTGACGTAGGCAATAATCCGCCACCGGTCCATCACCTCAATGGTGGTAGCCAGTGCCGGTTGCCGGCCGTTGGGAACACCGTAGCTGATCTCTTTAAAGAGGGTGCCCTGGGGAAGGGATTGAACTTTGTCGCTTTGAAGATCACCGGGAAGGGGATGAAAACTCTGTCCCACCGTCCCGTTACCGTCATGATATTTTCCGTGGCACTGAGCGCAGTAGGTAAAATACAGGGATTTGCCGGATGCAACAACATTGGAATCGTCATTTTTAAAGGGGGATATCAGATCTTCTCCTTTGGTATTTCTATATGCTGCCTCACCGCCGTTAAACGGAATCACGCCAGGCTCCATGATCAGCAGCTTTTGTTCGTGGGGCCGGACGGCAGGGGTTTCCCACATTCGACCCACCTTAAGATTTGTATCGTAAAGCGTGATCACCGTATAGGCCGCTGTAAGCACAACGGCAACGAACAACGCCAGGATAACAATACGCTTCATCTATTCCCCTTTGGTTCCTTTCACATGCTGAGGATAGGGCTGGACCTGGTAAACCGCATAGGGTGACTCTCCGGGAACGTCTTTTATGGGACGGTAGTTCCATGTGGGCTGCCCTAAATCCCCTACCACAAAAAAGGAGAAAAACCCTTTACCCAGGATCCATGCCAGAAGTAAAAAAATGACGACCCAGGTAATCCATGTCGACTCTTTTGTTGTTGAATGTGACATGTTATATCTTTACCCCTAACCATCCGGTTCCCAAAATATAGAAAAACACCCAGATCACCGTCCCTGCAATGGTCAACGTCATGAACAGAGGAAACGGCGCGTCTCTGTCCTCGATGCCTTCAGGGAACCGGTAAATGATTTTCTTTTTTCGCTCTTCAGCATCATCGCTTTTCAGATGGCTAAACGCCAGTGCCAACCCGAACATGACAATAAAGATCAGGGTTGGAAATACATAAAGGATGATATGCTGAAAGTTCAAAAGATTGAAATGTCGCATGACGTTTCCTTTTAAATGTTTGCGTTCAAAATAGAAAAAACGAGCACTGCTCCGCTGGCCGCCAGTCCTGCAAGGGCCAGAAACAAAAGGGCATAGATCTCATACCGCTTAAAGGTAGAAGCCTTTGCAACAGATGGTTCCAACTCATCTTCCAAAGGCAAAAATCTGGCCCGTTTTTGATCTTTAAACTGACCGTTTTTAAGGGCCCAGAAAAAGACCACCAGGCTGATGACAAAACCCACAGCCATGTATGTGATGAAATAGGGAAAATACATATTAAATTCTAAATAAAACAGTTCAAAGTGTAAAGTGAACTAAAGTGACTAAAGTTAAGGCATTCTGTCAATTTTATATACTTCTGGCAATAGAGGTAAATATTGCCAACAATTCACTGGATTCATCATATTCGCTTTTAACCTTTTCAAAATAAGCTGCGCCGAAGGTGCATTCAACAACTTTAGCTCACTTTGGCACTTCAAACTTTAGGCACTTTTTTTTATGGTTCATACGCCGCATCGATCCCTTTGGGTTCGGTATCGGCATCGGTCTGATTGATGAAATATACTGCCACATAATTGCCCACATCCCAGATCTTTTCCGACTCCAGTTCCCTCTTGAAATAAGGCATGGCGGTTCCGGTGATCCCGTTCATAATCTGGTAATACAGGATTCCTCCGGAAACCCCCCTGTCTTTTAATATCGTAAAATTGAGGGGCGGCGGATTCAGATACGGCTGTGCCGGCCCCATGCCGTCACCAATGGGGCTGTGACATCCCAGGCAAAAGTCCTGATAGATTTTATGTCCCCTGGCCAGCCCGGCTTCGGTTGTCGGATAGGGATTGGGAAGGTTTCGCCAACCCTCGGGTACGTTTTCGTGAAGCCATTTCACATTGGCTTCAGGGCCGCTTTCATAGGCCGTAACGGCTTTTTCCTTCCAATATTTTTGTCTTTGTATCCGTTTGTCTGCATGTTTCAAACCCAGACCCTGGGCATAGCTGGTCAATGTTTTAATATCGTCCATTCCCAGAAAAGCAAATGCCGGCATAATGGACAGGGGGCGGGTGTATCGGGGATTGATAAAATGCGCCG
Source organism: Desulfobacteraceae bacterium (assembly GCA_029857875.1). GTDB lineage: Bacteria > Desulfobacterota > Desulfobacteria > Desulfobacterales > UBA11574 > UBA11574. The sequence continues at coordinate 4,300 of JAOUGB010000203.1, forward strand.
TATGCCAGTCATCCGGATGCTCTCCGCCTTCCTGGGAGAGATCAGGACCGGTCCGTTCCGAGCCCAGCAGGATGGGTTTGTCCTGGATATAATCCCCTGCCTGGGCTATCCTCTCAGCCCCCAAACCCCAGTCAATGGAACGGATGGATTGACTGTGGCAGTACACACAACCGTTGGCAATGTAGATGACCCTGCCGTCAGCCTCGTGAGCAGTCCGATCACGGAAGATGTCCGAGGGCGTTTGGATACGCGTGGCATACGGCAGAAATACCACCACAAACACTATAACACCCAGGATCAAAAGACTGCCGATAACAACCGCTTTTGGGGTCATCTTCATGAGATTTCTCCGGGGTTGAAAAACATCGATCTCAAAATGTTGTACAGGCCTAAAATCGCGGAACTGAAAATGATCAGCCCTATAGATGCCCGGGTGACATAATAGACGTGCATTTCCGGAAGAACCCGGTAGACGGTTTCACCGTTGAGCCAGGCGTTTCCCTGAATCAGCCCCACAATGGTCAGCACCACGGTAAAACCGATGACGCCGATGAGAATGAGCCAGTATTGAAAATCAGCCAGAAATCTGCTGTACAGGGGTTTCCCGGTAATCCGGGGAAGGATATAGTAAAGCCCGCCCAAGGCAATCATCCCGGCAAACCCCAAAACGCCGACATGGGCATGGGCGACGACCCAGTTGTTAAAATGCGTCACCCGCTGCACATCCGGCAGGGCCATCATGGAGCCCTGAATGCTCACAAAGAAATACATGATGGTGCCGGTGAAGACAAATTTTGCGCCGATATCGGCATGAATTTCCCCTAACTTTCCTTTGGCCGTGTACCATATGTTAATCAAAAATGCCATGACCGGGATAACCATGGCCACACTGTCCACAATTGAAATGACCTTTAACCATGTGGGAACCGGCACCTGAAGCAGGTGGTGAGTCCCGATATGGGTGTAGACCACCAGCAGCGACCAGAAACCGAACAAAGAGAGG
>JAOUGB010000204.1 GCA_029857875.1 Desulfobacteraceae bacterium
GCCCCCGGCCGGAAGCGGTTCCGAGGGTGGCGCAGTTAGCACTGAACAGCAGCAAAAGATGGAGCAGATGAAAACCGAAGAACAATCTGCCGAAGAAAAAGCCAAGAAGGCCGCAGAGGAAGAGGCCGAGAAAGTTAATAAAAAACCCGGAAAAAGCGGCTGAGGCGCCAACAAATGATCATGCAGGATGCATGACAAAAAATCATCGATGATTGAAAACCATCAAGAGCCGGCAGCTTCAGGTTGCCGGCTTTTGGCATTTTATACCGCTCAAGCGGCTTACGGTTAGCGGAGTTTACATGTCCACGCATCGTTTCGAAACAGACTTTCGAAAGCATTACCCGGTTTGTTTTGAGCTCTTACCGAATCTTGAGAATATTTTAGGGGAAGACGCCGCATTGTCGGAAATTCTGGATCGGCATCCCGAGTGGTGCCGTCGCCATCCCTTTCTCTTCGACCTGGCAAGAATCGAGGAATCAAGACATCGCCTGTTGACATCTCCTTCATCCTTGCCGGAAAAGGTGACGCATCCCATTGTCAACCCGGCTCTTGAACTGCTGCCGGTAAATTGGCAGCGGCTGCCGGAATTCTTGTCCGATCGTTCCTCGGTTCCGGAACCCGGCGACGGATATGTCCTTGTGTTGATGAGACCCGGCGAAAAGAGAGTCGACGTTCGCAACGCCGAAGCCGGAGACCTTCTGGCGCTCAAAATCGTGGCTGAAGGGATCGAGTCCCGCAGGGCCGCTTCCGAAGGCGGTGTCGCAGTAAGGGCAATCGACAACGTCCTTTATCGGGCTGAGCAGCTCGGCCTGATCCTGGCACCACCGCCGCGCATCCGGCGCCCCGCAGAATTCCCGACAGGTGAAGTGGACGATCCTGAATTTTTTTCGTCCTCTACTTTTACATTGCAGTGGCACATTACCCAAACCTGCGACTTGGACTGCCGTCACTGCTACGATCGCAGCGATCGCGAAGCCATGACCCTCGAACAGGCCCTGGGAGTGCTCGACGACCTTTACGATTTTTGCCGGGAACACCATGTGTTCGGTCAGGTATCCTTTTCCGGCGGTAATCCCATGCTTTACCCTCACTTTGATCGACTTTACAGTGAAGCTGCAGATCGCGGTTTTATGACCGCCGTTCTTGGTAATCCCATGCCCCGAAACCGTATAGAACGAATGCTGGCAGTGCAAAAACCGGAATTCTACCAGGTCAGCCTTGAAGGGCTGAAAGCGCATAACGATTTTATACGAGGTCGAGGCCACTATGACCGGGTGCTGGATTTTCTGAAGCTTTTGGGTGACCTGGGAGTCTATCGCATGGTGATGCTCACCCTTACCCGCGACAACATGGACCAGGTCCTAAAGCTGGCCGACCGGCTGAAAGGGCTTGCGGATTTGTTCACCTTCAACCGACTGGCGGCGGTGGGCCGGGGGGCTGAACTGTCGGCCGTACCTTTTGACAGGTTTCCCGATTTTTTAGCCCAATACATGGATGCCGCTGAAACAAACCCTTGCATGGGATACAAAGAAAATCTGTTTAATCTGTTGCGCTGGCAGCGGGGGCTTTCGCCTGGCGGCGGCTGTGCAGGTCACGGCTGCGGGGCGGCCTTCAACTTCGTCGCACTGCTGCCTGACGGCGAAGTGCATGCCTGCCGAAAAATGCCCTCGCTGATCGGCAACATTTATCGGGAGCGATTGAATGACATCTATCACTCAAGCGCTGCCCGCCGCTTTCGGGCCGGGTCGACGTCATGCAGCACCTGCCCTGTTCGTCCGGTTTGCGGCGGTTGCCCGGCCGTCAGTTACGGCTTCGGCCGGGATATCTTCAATGAGCCCGACCCTTACTGTTTCCGGATAATTTTGAAGGGGCATTAAGGGCTAAGAGTGACAATTTTCATACTAAAAAGAAGATCTTAAGGTCAATCGCATAAAGTTTCCCGGCCTGCGACACTTTATTGGCGTTGCTGAAAATTGAGGGTGTAAAACTTGTGTTACAATTCTTAACCAATGACCGCCGGCTATCGACCAATCATTCCTGACACAAAGCCGACGATGGCGGCAAAAAAATCGAGGAGTTTATCGAACCAGTCGTTTTCATATTTATTAACTGAAGCCTTTGGAACTGTTGTTGGGGATTGTTTTTCCACCGCCTTCATTTTACGGCTTAGACCCGTATCTTCACTTGATGCCACTCTTTTTTGTTTTTCGCTTTCAATGGGTTGTTGTTCCGTAATGACGGATGTCTGTTTCTTTGCATCGACTTCGGGGCCTTTTTCAGCTTCCATGACGGAAATCGATTGCTGTTTTTTAATTTCCGAAAGATCTTCTATCTGATCGGTTTTTATCGATTTTATGTAGACAGAATGCCATGTATTGAAAAGTTCTGTCTGAAATCTTGACCGGATTTCAGGTTTCAAATTGTCGATATTCCAAAGCATGTTTTTGTATTTAAGGCGGTTGGAGACAGATATCGGATAAATATTATCTGCGATTTTCGTGTAGCTTGATCGGAGTTCATCCAAAGACAAATTTTTTATGTTCTCATCATCGGCATATTCAGATACAATGTGTTTCAGATTTTCCAGGCAATTATTTTCGTTAAACATTTTGTCTTGCACTCCTTCCCGTTGGTATTATCTTTGGTTTTGATGTTGGCGATTTTCGGTCAGCGTCCATTGTTGTTAAATTTTAGCTTGTCCTACAACAGTTAGAGGAAAAAAACAATACGCTGTTAACCCGGTATTATTTTTTTCCAATGGTCTGCCAAATTTGACGATATTTTATTTTTCTGATATTTATTAATGAATTTTGCAAGACAACAATTTCATTCAACCTATAAATGAAAACTCACCTCAAAGGAGGGCAACATGGCTGTTAAAATTTTCATTAAGCGAATCGTGCCGGAAGACAAGGCCAAAGAGATCATACCCCTTTTCAGGGAAATCAGATCCCTTGCCACAAATCATTTCGGTTATATTTCCGGTGAAACCTTAAGAAGCATGGACCGGCCCGATCTGTTTCTGGTGATCAGCACGTGGCATTCTTCCGAAGACTGGAAAAAATGGATGGCCAGCGAGGATAGAAAAAAAATTCAAGACAAGATCGATGCTTTGCTGGGAGGAAAAACCGAATACGAAATCTTTCACTACGGATTTTCAGAGTAGACGGTTGTTGAAATCTTCTTTGGGAAAAATTTTGCTCGGGTTGAGAATCATATTTGGATCAAAGACCTTTTTGATTTCGGTCTGGAGCCGGATGCTTTCCGCTGAAAGCTCCATGGACAAATACCGTTTTTTTGCATGGCCGATGCCGTGTTCGCCGGAAATTGTACCGCCCATCTGAATCACCCGGGCCAGTATGGCCTTCACGCCCATTTCCACCCGATTCATGTTGTCCCGATTTTGCGCCGTGATGTTGAGATGGATATTGCCGTCACCTGCATGTCCGAAAGCGTAGATGTCGAAACCGTATTCGGCTTCAAACTCTGGAAGTTCGGCCACAAGGGCCGGGATTTTTCCTATGGGAACCACCACGTCTTCGGGAATGTAGAGAGCATAATTGTCGTGAATCCTCAAAGAAACCTGCCGCCGGACATTCCAGATATCTTCGCGTTCCTTTTCATTAAAAGCGGGAAGAAGATGCGTTGCGCCAACCTCCTTTAAGATCCTTCCGATGGTTTTTATTTCCTGTTTTGTCTGGTCAGGGTTACCGTCAACCTCGATAATCAACAGCGAGGATTTTTCGCCGGGAACATGAAACGGCAAAATATCTTTCACCAGCAAGAGGCATTTGACGTCCAAAAACTCAATGGCCGATGGCAGATGTCCTCTGTTTAGAATCTGAGTTACGGCCTGCATGGCCGACGTCAGGTCTGAAAATACGGCGGTCATGGCGCTGACGGCAGCCGGGTAGGGGATCAGTTTTAAAATCAAACCGGTGATGATTCCAAGCGTTCCCTCAGAACCGACGAGAAGTTGGGTAAGGTCGTATCCGACCACACCCTTACGGGTCCGGGTTCCGGTGTTTATCATCCGTCCGGAGGGAAGCACTGCTTCAAGGCCAAGAATGTAATCTTTTGTGGTTCCGTACTTGACACATGATGGGCCGCCGGCATTTGTGGCTGCGTTGCCGCCGATGGTGCTTTGATCCATCCCGGCCGGATCCGGCGGGAAAAAGAGTTTTTTTTGTTGGACCGCATCCCGTAAATCTTTAGTAATGGTTCCGGGTTGAACTTCTGCAATAAGGTTTTGCGTATCTACGGAAATAATATGGTTCAACTTTTCCAGCGACAGCACCACACCGCCCAATACCGGCAGGCAACCCCCTGCCAATCCCGATCCGCCACCCCGAGGGGTTACCGGAAACTTGTATTCATTGGCCAGTCTCATGAGCTTTTGAATCTGTGCTGTTTCCTGAACCCGGATGACCAGTTCAGGGGAATAATTCAGACCTGAAGCATCCTTGGAGTATGTTCCGACTTCATCCTGATCTGTAACAATACACTCATCTCCCAGCGCATGGGAGATGCGTTTGCGGATGTCTTTGGTTATGGGGGTATAATTTGTCAAATTAAATTCCTAAGTGCGTTGATTCGTAAGTCCGATGACGTATTTTGATCAGGAAACTATTCCAGATAAGCTGAAGTCCAAAAGTTTGAAGTTTGAAATGCTTAAAGTGAGCTAAAGTTGAGGAACGCGCTTTCAGCGCGATCAATTATAATTAAAATTGACAGAATACCTTAACTTTAGGCACTTTAGTTCATTTTAGGCACTTTGAACTTTTACGTTCATAGAATGAATAAAGCAAGTTATAAATACGATACCGTATTTAAGAATACATGCACTAAGCCTTCCCAAATCCAGGAATCTTTAACTTTTTTTCAAGCTTTTGCAGAACAAACGAGGCCATGGTCACAAGAACCAGATAATAAAGCCCGATGACCAGAAAAACCTCTGTAAACCGGAAGGTCCGGGTGGCAATGATCTTGCCTTCACCGGTCAGCTCGATACAGGTAATGATATAGGCCAGAGATGAATATTTGATCAAATATATAATCTCGTTACCGCAGCCGGGCAAGGCCCGTCGAACCGCCTGTGGAACGATGATATTGCACATGGTTTTAAATGTGGAAAATCCCATGGATTGTGCTGCCAAAAATTGTCCTTTTTTGATGGACAATAGGCTGCCGCGAATATATTCGGAGTGGTAAGCGCCGCTGCACAAAATAAAGCCAATGACGGCTGCTGTATAAGCGTCTAAATAAATGCCAAGGTTGGGGAGTCCGAAATAGAGCAAAA
>JAOUGB010000205.1 GCA_029857875.1 Desulfobacteraceae bacterium
CCGGATAAAAAAGATTTTATTATCAAAGACAAGAGGATATTTGCAGAAGGGGATGAGGCCCAACCGATCAAAGAAGAGAAGGAAAAGCCTTTGGATGAATCAACAGCTGAAGAATCCGAAGGTGCGGCGGCCCAAGAGCAAGAAAGAGCAGACTATCAACTTCCTGAAATAAACTTTGCGACCTTTATTTTTTCTTTGAATCATTCCGTGTTGGTACACCTGGGCATCATGGATGACCCGACCACCGGGAAAAAGGAAAAAAAACTACTGATTGCCAAACAGACCATAGATATTCTGGGCATGCTTGAAGAAAAAACCAAAGGAAATTTAACAGAAGATGAAGAGAAAATGCTTAAAAACATTCTCTATGATCTGCGGATGATATATATTAAAGAAAAGGGATAGCATCCATAGTTTATGAAAATATTTTCTCCCGCCAAAATAAACCTTTTTTTGAAGGTTTTAGGAAAAAGGTCAGACGGCTATCATGATCTGATTACCCTGATGTGCTGTATCGGACTTTACGATACGGTTTCACTAACCTTCGGTGTTAAGGATATCGCTGTTTCATGTCGTCATCCTGTTGTTCCGGAAGATGACACAAACCTTGCCTTTGGTGCAGCACATCTATTCTTTAAGACGCTCAACAAAAATGAAGGCGTAAAAATTTCCATTCAGAAACAGATACCGGTTGCAGCAGGTCTTGGCGGAGGAAGCAGTAATGCCGCCGCTGTTTTTTTAGGGTTAAACCGCTATTACGGTTATCCGTTTTCCACAGAAGAACTCATGTCCATGGGGCTTTCCATAGGCGCCGATGTTCCCTTTTTTATTTTTCAAAGACCGGCAATCGCTTCCGGTATCGGTGAGAAACTGGAGGCTTACCAAAATCTTAAAAACCTAAAGATATTATTGGTTTTCCCTGGGTTCAGTGTTTCAACAGCCGATGTTTATAAAAAACTGAATTTGGGATTGACAAAGTGTAAAAAAAACCTTAAAAGTTTCCTTTTGAATAAGCAACGTTTTGATCCAAGATGCCATTTATGCAATGATCTTGAAGCTGTTACGGCATCAGAGTATCCTGTTATAAAAACGATTAAAGAGGCGCTTTTAAGCCACGGAGCTTTGGGAGCTTTAATGACAGGAAGCGGGCCGACCATATTCGGCCTTTTTTCTGACTCAAATGCAGCCTCAAAAGCAAGTCAGTCGCTTTTTCGTATCCATAAATGGGAAATGCATCTTACAGATATGATCACACAGGATACAGGATACAAGATTTAGGATTCAGGCTTTAGGGGTCAGGGACCAGGGAGTTAAGATACTGGATGCAGGTATTATGCATCATCATGTATCCTGCATCTTCTTTTCTGGGGCGTCGTCAAGCGGTAAGACACAGGATTTTGGTTCCTGCATTCGGAGGTTCGAATCCTCCCGCCCCAGCCACATTTTGTTCGTTTGAAAAATGTCCACATAATTTAATAATAGGTTTCATTTTAAAGAAAATGTAACGTGTAAGGGATACTGGATGGTAATTAAATGGATGATTTTATAGTATTTTCTGGAAATTCAAATCCGGAACTCGCCCAAAAAATATGTGATTATCTCGATGTTCCTCTTGGCGGAGAGAAGGTTAAAAGATTCAGTGACGGAGAGATTCAGATCGAAATCGATGAAAATGTGAGGTCTAGGGATGTTTTTATCATCCAGTCTACCTGTTGCCCCGTGAACGAAAACTTGGTTGAGTTACTGCTGATGATCGATGCGCTAAAACGGGCTTCAGCAGCCAGCATCACAGCGGTTATTCCTTATTACGGTTATGCCCGCCAGGACAAGAAGGTCGCCCCACGTGTTCCTATCAGCGCAAAACTGGTGGCGGATATGCTGACGGTCGCCGGTGCTACCAGAATTATTACAATGGATCTTCATGCAGGGCAAATTCAGGGCTTTTTTGACATTCCGGTGGACAATCTCTTTGCTGCCGCAGTTCTTATCGATTATATCAGGAAAAATTTTAATAAAGACCTTGTAATCGTTTCCCCGGATGCAGGCGGTGTTGAAAGGGCCAGAGCCTTTGCAAAACGCCTTAACGCCGGACTGGCTATCATTGACAAACGTCGGGAAGCGCCCAATAAGGCCAAGGCTATGGCCGTCATTGGCGATGTTACCGGAAAGACAGTGGTTATTCTTGACGATATGGTCGATACCGCCGGTACGTTGATTGAAGCCGTAGAAGCGATTATGAGAAATGGTGCCAAAGAGGTCCATGCCTCTTGTGCACATCCGGTTTTGTCAGGTCCATCCATTGAAAGGATTGAGGCGTCACCGCTGAAAACGTTGGTTGTTACAGACACTATTCCGTTGAGACAAAATGCCAAGACCTGTAATAAAATAAAGGTACTTACCATTTCCGAACTGATTGGCGAAGCGATTATCCGCAGTTTTAGAGGTGATTCGGTGACTTCTCTCTTTGTATAAAACCTAAACCGAGCGTTTCAAATAGTGATAGGGACATAAAAAATAATAATTATAGATAAATAAATAATCGCTCATTTTAGGTAAAAGTTTTTTAAGGAGGATGAATATATTTTGGATTTAATAGAGCTAAAAACAAAAATAAGAACCACAACCGGTAATGGTCCTGCACGAAGACTCAGAATGTCAGGACAGATTCCAGCCGTGCTTTATGGTCAGAAAACAGAACCTGTTCTGCTTTCTGTGAACAAAAGTGATCTCGAGATGGTTTTTAAGAAAGGCGGGATAGGCCAGGTTATTTTGAACCTTGTCATTCAAAAGAACGGCGAAACAACGACCAGGCCTGCAATGATAAAGGAGCTTCAGACCCATCCGCTTTCCCGAAATTTCATACATATCGACTTCTACGAAATCAAAATGGATCAAAAGATCACAGCTAAAATTCCTGTTGTAACGACAGGAACGGCAAAAGGCGTAGAGCTTGGCGGTATTCTTCAGATCATAAGGCGTGAACTCGAAGTGGAATGTCTACCCTTAGCAGTGCCGGAGTCCATTGAGATTGATATTAGCGATCTAGATATCGGAGATTCCATCCATGTGGGAAAAATCCGCCTTGAAGGTGAAATTGAGTTTCTAGAAGATGATAACTATACGGTGGTAACAGTACTCAGTCCGAAGATGGAAGAAGAACCGGAAGAGGAAGAGGAGGCCGAAGAGGAAGAAGCTGAAAAAGAAGATAAAGAAACACCCGAAGCTGGTGGCGAAGAATAGTTTTTACAGGTATTGTTTATGCCGCAAAGACGATTACGCTTGGTGGTTGGACTGGGGAATCCCGGCGAGACCTATTCCAAAACACGTCACAATGCCGGTTTTATGGTTGTGGATAAAGTTTCAGACGCTTTCTCTATTGCCCTCGAAAAACAAAAGTTTGACACCCGATTCGGCATCGGATCGGTCAATGGTGTAAAGGTTGTCCTGGCTAAGCCCATGGCTTATATGAACAGAAGCGGGCCCCAGGTTCAGAACATTGCAGGATATTTTAGGATATTATGTGAGGACATGTTGGTCGTTCACGACGACATCGACCTTGCTTTTGGAAGATTAAAAATAAAAGAGAAAGGAGGGGATGGGGGACACAAAGGTGTAAGATCAATCATAGATGCCTTTGGCGGAGGTAATTTTGTACGTCTTCGTATTGGCGTCGGGCGACCTGGAGTTGGTGGAAATGCTGCTGATTATGTTCTGGGAAAATTTACTTTGGAAGAAAAAAAGGTTTTAAGCCAGATCATTACCGCGGCCCGGGATGCTGTTGTTACTATCCTTTGTAAGGGTACAAAGGAAGGGATGGACAGATTCAACAACAAGAGAATTGTAATTTTAAGCTAAATATTTCAGATGGAGGGAAAATGGAATCTGTATTAAACAATTTACCGTTGTTTTGCACGCTGGTCGGCGCTGTGGGAGTACTTTTTGCGATTATGCTGGCCGGAGTTGTCAAAAAAGCGCCTGCCGGAAATGAAAAGATGCAGGAAATTGCCGGTGCAATCAAAGAAGGCGCAATTGCATATCTGAACCGCCAGCTCAAAAGTATGGGTACTGCCGGTATCGTTATTTTTATTGTCATCTTTGTCACTCTAGGGGCAAAGACCGCCATTGGATTTCTGATCGGTGCAACGGCATCATTTTGTGCAGGGTATATCGGTATGCGGGTGTCGGTAATCGCCAATGTCAGAACAGCAGAGGCTTCAAAAAAAGGGCTTGCGGCCGGACTTTCTATGGCCTTTAAAGGCGGTGCTGTTACCGGTATGATAGTGGCCGGTCTGGCACTAACAGCCGTAGCCGGGTACTATACCGTAACCCATGACATTATTGCCCTGGTAGCCCTTGGTTTTGGTGGCAGCCTGATCTCGATTTTCGCAAGGCTGGGCGGCGGCATCTTCACAAAGGGCGCCGATGTTGGCGCAGACCTGGTCGGTAAGGTTGAGGCCGGTATCCCTGAAGACGACCCCAGAAACCCGGCTACGATTGCGGACAATGTTGGAGACAATGTGGGTGACTGCGCCGGTATGGCCGCCGACCTTTTTGAGACCTATGCAGTTACGGCGGTTGCCGCCATGCTGATCGGTCATCTTCTTTTCCCGAAAAACCTCATGGCAGCAGAATTCCCGCTGGTGCTCGGTGCTATCTCAATCATCGCTTCCATGATCGCTGTTTTCTTTGTGAGACTCGGAAAAGGCGAATATATCATGGGTGCATTGTACAAGGGGATGTTCGGCGCTGCCATCATAGCGGCTATCGCGTTCTATTATGCCACCCAAAAGTTCATGGGCGGCTTGGGCGATATTTCCGCCATGAATATTTACTATTGCACACTTATCGGGCTTATTCTTACCGTTGTCATTGTTATCATCACCGAATACTATACAGGCATTTATTCTCCGGTTAAACAGATTGCACAGGCATCTACCACCGGTCACGGCACAAATATCATTGCCGGTCTTGGGGTGAGCATGCAGGCCACAGCTGCTCCGGTTCTTGCCATCTGTCTGGCGATTTATATGGCGCATCACTTTGCCGGCCTATATGGAATTGCCATGGCAGCCATGTCCATGCTTTCCATGACCGGAATGGTGATTGCCATTGATGCTTACGGGCCGATTACCGACAATGCCGGTGGAATTGCCGAGATGGCTGAAATGGATGAGAGCGTCCGGGCCGTGACCGATCCGCTGGATGCCGTGGGAAATACCACCAAGGCAGTGACTAAAGGGTATGCCATCGGATCAGCCGGTCTGGCGGCTCTGGTTCTGTT
>JAOUGB010000001.1 GCA_029857875.1 Desulfobacteraceae bacterium
TCTTCAATTTGTGGAGATACTCTACGGTAGCCTCTATAACTTCTTTTTCCAGTTGAAAACGGACTGCAAACTCCTTAACTGAAAACTTTCCCCAGTCTTTCATGATCTCTTCAACTTGCTCAACCGTAGGCAGTTTTTTGTTTTCAAGATCAGACATATTTTATACCTTCAGATCATTACAAATTTTAAGAAATTTCTTTTTTTCAAAACATGAGTTGATATTACCACTATCCAAATACAAACAGTATTGCAAATATTATATAAAGATGATTATCAAACAAGTCCAATTTTTAATCATTATACAAGATTTGATCCCATTCAGACATGGGTAAGGGGAGGGAAAGACTCCTTATTACCCGATTGGCCTTCTACTTCTTTAGGCTGGTCTGAGGCCTTTCAACATAATGCCAACTATTATTATACGTCCTAAAAAATTAAGGTAAGCGCTTACATTAATGACGGATGTTTTAAAATGAGGTGCCCACACCGAAACCAAAGTGGATCATTGGTCGGGTTCGCATTCCCTTTGGCCAAAGCTTGATCTCAATGAGTTCTACTATGGGATAGATGTATTCGAAACCACCAATAGACCCAACCTTGCTCCCTTTGAGTGTTCCCACTACCGTAAGCAGCATATCTTTTTGATAGACAGCAGGATCAAGGAGCTGCTTGGTTTGGACAATAAAGCGGCCCTCGGATTGATCGGGATTCACGGGCCGACCACTGGTGTCAAGGGCAAGTTGCAGGACGGTGAGTTCGGATAGGGAAGGTGAGGTTTTGGTTTCTATAATCCTGCCACCAAGCATGATGACCTCGCCTTTGTAGACGTCAGGCGTCTTTTGCAGCGCTGAGAACGTCCCCGTGTATGTAACCTTTGATCGCGAATGTTGGGAAATCCCCGCGGCGCAACCCATCACGAACATAATGAAAAAAATACCGAGAATGTATCTTGCATGTTTGAGTGTCATGTTCTTTTCCTACCGAAAACAGGGATAATAGTCAAACCTCAATTAAGGTTATAAGTTTCGTTCCATCTGGATTAGATTAAGCCGCACCTCCAATTGGAAGCTTGGGTTTAGAAAAAGCAACGGATACGATGATGTTAGAAGAATTCTTTTTTTCACCAAGGCGTTTAAGAACGTGGAAGGATTGAGTGCACCGAAAAATGTGCATTCATGCACATTTTTCGGTGCACTGTCAGGTGAATTCCAAACAATTGTCCATCTAAAAATCACACAGCACGCTAAAGCTGTATTTCTCAAATTTACATCTTTACTATCCATTCATTGTTCGAATTGATCAATAATTTTAAATAAAAACAGATATATATGATTGATTATATGTTTTGGGGAAATGGTATATTTTTAAACTCTATCAAAAAAGAAAAGTCATTGGAACATAATTTGCAAAAATGCAGCACTGTGAAGTTATGGAAATGAAAATGAAACAAAATTTTGGATATCTAAATCAAGGATTTACCATTGTAGAGCTTTTGGTTGCCATGGTTGTGTCTCTTCTTGCCCTGGGAGCAATTTATTCGACGTTTTTAAATCAGCATAAATCGTATGTGGTTCAGGAAGAGACCTCCGCCATGAATCAGAATCTCAGAATTGCCCTGTTTTATATGCAAAGAGAAATTCGTATGGCCGGGTGTGACCCCACCGGTAATGCCAATGCAAGGATCATAACAGCAAACGCGACGTCAATCAATTTTACCGAAGATGTCAGAGGGAATCTTGACGGCAGTGATTCGGACGGGGATACGGATGATGCGAATGAGAATATTACATATTGTTTGAAAGCAGACAATCTTGTGAAAAATACCGGGGGCGGGAATCAGATGGTGGTCCAGAACATCGATGCCCTCGATTTTGTTTATTTGGACGGATCTTCACCCCCCAGTGTGCTGAACCCGGAAGGCAGCGATGTTCCTGAAGAAAGTCTGGATCAAATCAGATCCGTGGAGGTAACCATGGTGGCCCGGACAGACAGGAACACGTTGGCTTCCCAAAATAATAACGCTTACTTTAACCAGCGGGGATGGCAGATTTTAGGGCCACAGAATGATAATTTCAGCCGCAGATGTTTAACCGTTTGGATTAAATGTCGAAATTTAGGCTTATAGGATGATAGCTGTGATTAGATAACGCATATATAATCGATACGGAGACTCAGATGGGAACATTAAAAAAAGAAGACGGGTATACGCTTATAGAAGTGCTCATCGCCCTTACAATTTTTGCAGTAGGGCTGCTTGCCGTAGCAGGCATGCAGACCTCGGCCATCAGGATGAATTCCACCGCCGGCGAACTTACAAATCTCAGTACATGGGGCATGGACAAGATTGAAGAACTATCAGCGCTTCCATACTCTCATCCCTTGCTGGATTCAGCCGGTAATCCGCATCAGGAATTATCAGGGAATTATACCATTTCCTGGACTGTAATTGACAACAATCCGTTGATAAACACCAAGAACATCACTGTAACGGTTACCGGCCAAGGTAAAAGAGCGGAGTTTAGTATTCTTAAACCAAATGTCTAATCGAACTTAGCCCGAAAATTTTCTTGTTCAATTTCTCAAAAATTTTCACCCTGCAGGCGTGTGCGAGACGCCCATTTCCCAGTATTAAACGGGATCTTCGAGCCGCACGTTATTCCCGCTAAGGCGGGACAGTAGTCTACTACGGCTGTGCCTTTGAATGCCTTGTTGGAGCGAAGCGGAAATCCCGCTATCGGGACAAATGAAAGCCTCGCCCATGTGAAATATCCGAGTTTGGGTCTACGTCTCAATTGGAATAAGAGGAAATATTATGAAAAAAAAATTACAGTTAGAAAATGAGAAAGGTTCTGTAATGGTTCTCGCCGTGGTTTTGCTGGTGTTGCTGACAATTCTGGGTATTGCAGTATTAACTTCATCAAGCATTGACACCCAGATCGCAGGAAATGAGCTGCGACATAAACTGGCGTTTTACGCGGCTGAATCTGCAACAGCTTATGTGACATGGAGCCCCGATTTATACGGCCCTGACAATATCACAGCAGGTACTCCTCATTATTTCCCAAACAACACCGATCCTTATGTAGGAATTACTTCTGGTCTTCCCACAGCGCTATCGATTAATGCGACCCAATCTTTTAATGGAGAAGTTGAATACGACAGCCCATTATTGCCTCGCAGAGGATCAGGATATTCGGTGGGTAAATACAAGGCCCATCAGTATCAGATGGTATGCAACGGATATAGTTCTAAAGAGACCACCAAAAATATCGTGGTTGGGTTTTATCGTATCGGTTTCTAGATAAGCCGGTTTGAAAAAATATTATGAGGACTGAGGAATTTTTATGAAAAAAATAGGACATTACGGACTAAAAACACTATTTGTCATATTTTGTCTTGTTTTTATGGGATATCCGGTTTTAGCTGATGATACCTGCGTTTTTTCACTGACCGCCGATGACCTGCCCCCCAATGTTGCACCGGAGCAAGATGCGGCGGAAGTTCCAGGAACCTGCACATTTACGGCGCCGGTTGTGCCTGCTGCAAAAACCACCAGCGGAGACAAAATTTATATAGCCTTTTTTAAGCCCAGTGAAGGGAATTTCTGGGGAGGAAACGTCGCCAAATATGGTATTTCGTCGGACAACCAGATTGTCGATGCCACTGGTGATCCGGCCACGCGGCCCAATGGCGCCGTGAAGAACGATGCCGTGTCGTACTGGTCGACAATCGACTGGGCCGATGTTACCAAAAGCAACTACATTCATAATTCAAACAGGAATATCTATACCTATCTGACAAGTTTGACCCAATTTGAGTCGACCAATGCAAATTTGACAGCCACCATCCTTGGGAATCCAACCAGAAGTACGGCAGATATCATCAGTTACGTTCGAGGGGCGGATGTCTTCGATGAGGACGGGGACAGCGATGTTACAGAAAACAGATCAATCATTACAGGAGATGTCCTTCACAGCGAACCTTTTATTTTTCGGTACAGATATGCTGACGGTACGTCCAAGACAATGGTCTATTTTGGGGCAAACGATGGGATGCTTCATGCGGTTTTAGATGTAACAGAGAGTTCAGGAGTTCCCCCGACAGTGACATCCCATGGTACGGAGGAGTGGGCCTTTGTCCCCCCTGATCAATTGCCTCGCTTAAAAGAGATGATAGAAGGTTTCAGCCATCAGAGTTATGTAGACGCCACACCCGGGATTTACTTTAAGGACATCGACGGAGATGATGTCGTAGACTCGGGCGATGGGGATAAAGTTATTCTTGTATGCGGTGCAAGGAAGGGGGGTACCGGTTATTTTGCATTAGATGTGACCGACCCTTCTGCTCCGCAATATCTTTGGAGGATCAACCAGTATAATGATTCCGGGCTCGGCTGGGCAGCCCCTACAACGGTCGTTGCGGAGTTGGGTGAGACCTGGTCCGAGCCCCAATTCGGTGTTGTCAAAATCACAGACGAAGATACAACCGGGACGCCTGTATTTTTCATCGGCGGAGGGTATAGTTCAGACAATTCTTCAGGAAATGCGGTCATTGCCGTTAATGTACTGACCGGTGCTGTGGTGAAAAAGTTCACCACCGGCATGAATTACAGCTTTCCAAGCTCTGTCCTTGTTATCGATGAAAATGACAATGGCTTTGTGGATAAAGTGTATGTGGGCGACCTTGGCGGCCAGATGTGGCGGTTTTCAAGTTTTGTTGACAGCGGCGGTAAGCCTCTATCTTTTCCCAATTGTAATGAGAATATACATTCATGGACAGGACAGGTCTTCTTTAAAACAGATAATAACAACTCCAGAAAATTTTTCTACCCACCGAGTGTTACCCTCGAAAAAGGGTATGATATGGTTTTTATGGGAACCGGAGATCGGGAAAACGCCTGCTGTAATAATAGTAACAATGCTTGCAGTTTCAACGGACCTGATATCATCGCTGCCGTGAAGGAAAAACACTCTTTAACAACCATTGTCGGCGAAACGGATCTGGTTGATGTTACAGATCCAACAGCCACACCTCCCGATTTGTCTTTCGATCAAGGCTGGTATATCCGGCTGGTGGATGACAGCGGCAATGCAGTGGGTGAAAAGGTTCTTGCAGAAGGAACGGTTTTTTACAAAACGTTTTATATTACGACATTTACTCCCAACAACGATCCCTATGAGCCCGGAGGCGACGGCAATCTATATGCTCTGTCATATTTAACGGGTGCGGCGGTTCTGGATTTTGATAATGATTCAAACTTGGAACGCATTTCAACCATCGGAGAAGGTATTCTTTCCAAACCGGTTACGCTAATAACCAGGACCGGCACAAAATTATCGATTTCAGTGGGAAGTGCAGATCCGGATACTGCCAATCCGAGCCTTGGAGCAGGGGTTAGAAATATTGATCCACTGCTGCCGCCAGTCAACTTCTTTTATAGCTATTGGAGGGAAGTTTTTTAATTAATCTATTAAACCTTCAGTTAAGCTGAAGGTCGCAGCTTTGCTATGCAGGTATGTGAGTTTATATTTACCGCCCGCTTCGCTCAAGACACAGAGGACGCAGAGAATAATAATTTTTCCATTGCCGTTGAGAGGACGGCAATGGAAAAGCACTAAGCAGCTTACGCTGCGAAAACGACAAAAGACATCAATTCTTTGGTTGCAAGGTGCCAATACGGGCATTTTATTACCCGAAGGGTTGAGTCGTTTTGCTTTTCGGCGTCTCAGCGAAAAGCAAAAAAAAAACAAAAACTTTGCGCTCTCTGCGGCTCTGCGGTGAATAAATTTTTATAAAGACCCTTTTAGGGTCACAATCATGCCACCCCTTTTAGGGGTGGTTATTGACTGAGGCGTCGGAAACTTTTACCGGAAATGCTTTCTCAATATAGTCGTCTAGGATCTGTTTTGTCCACAGCAACTTTTGGGCTTCTTTTATTTCGATGACCCACCAGAGACAGCCGGTTTGATGCAATGTATCCAGACGTTCTTTGATGTCTTCGATTCCATCCGGCGGCACATGTCCCAACCCGGAAATTTCGGTGTGGTAGATATGTGCATTGTGGACCCGATCTGGATGGGGGGAGACAAAATCTTCAGGGGAAAAGTATTGGTTGCTGACAGATTCACAGGCTTGTGCATGGCCGATGTCAAAGGTCACCCCTGCGCCGGTTCGACGAATCAATTTTTCAAAAAGATTGGGTTTGCTGGTCCATCCCCAGGCCAGGTTTTCCAGACAGACTTTCACGCCGCGATCAGCCCCGTACTGAACCAGGCTGCGCAAATTGGTAATGGTTCTTTCCCATGAAAGTATGCGCGTCGTATCATGGCCGAGGCCCACATGCAAAGTCAAGAATCTGCCGTTGGTTTTGGAGACCAGCCGAATAACGCGATGGAAAAGTTTGAAGGCCGATAATACTCTAGAAGAATCCTCGTGACCGAGATCGACTTTCATAAACGGGCAGTGAAAACGCACCTCAAGGGGATTTAAGGCGGATAAACGTTCGACCCACCGGGTCTCTTCCAAAGGGCTTGACGGAAGCTCTTCCATATTAAACGACCAGTCTACGCCTGAAAAATCATGATCAAGAGCAAATGCTTTGAGTTGTTTTATGTCATCGAAAAGGTTGCACAGCACAACTTTTGGTATCATTGAGTACTCCCAACAGTTTTCAAATTTTGTATGATTTGTTTTATGTTGATGAAAAACTCTGCATGTCACTATTTGAAACGCTCTATTTAGGTCGGTTTTTTTTGTTAAATTGATTGATGCATAATAACATCATTGCCTGAAATTGCCAGAAGCAGTCCCCGGCGATTGCTGGCTTTTGCTACCCGCAACCACTTTTCTTTGGTTAATCCGCGTGCCAGGGTTGTGAGCAGGAAGGCACCTTTTAGTTTCTCGCTTCCTTTCATAAACATAAACTGGCGATGGTTGGTGAAGGCAAATAGAAGATGCCCGTTGGACAGTAAAAAATTGTAATCACCCGGATACTGGTCAATCATTTGCGAAATACTGTTTGACAGGGTATTGAAAAGCTTCTCAGGCTTTGAATCATGCCTGTGATGGTCTTCCATACGGTCACGAAGGTATTCAAACGCCCTGGCCGAGTCGCTTATGGCATCTTCAATGGTAATGCCGCTGCTTCTGTAAGATTCAATGGCCGGCGCCTTGCCGTTATGTGCAAAAATCCAATCATGTCCACCGAATTTCAGAACAAAAGGATGGGCATGGCACTCGTCTATGAGTCCGCTGGTCCGAAAACGGAGATGGCAAATGATAATTCTGCTCTTTACGACACGGGCCAGCCTTTGAAAACTGTCGTGCAATTGACCTGAGTGGAAAATTTGTTCAGCCGACTTTTCAACCAGGGCATGGTGTTTACGAAAAAAACCAATGCCCCAGCCATCCATGTTCTTTTTGGCCCGAACTGCAAAAATCGGCAGGAATTCCGGAGCCGAATAATCTTTTTTGGCAGACAAAGCAAAGAGGTCACACATTTTTTTGGCGGAATAACAAGTTTTTATAGAGATTTTATTGTTAGATTGAAAACCTGGTCCTCTGGGCCAGGTCAGAGTTCTCTGGCTCTTCCAAAAGAATTGCTGCAAGAGTTTGAAGTGAACTAAAGTTTAAAGTGAGCTAAAGTTAAGGAATTCTAACAGTTATATAAAATCAGTGGAGCGAAGCGACTCCATAACTTTAGGCACTTTAGATCACTTTAGGCACTTTTAACTTGTCTGGCTTTCAGAGAAACAGTCCCTTTTAGGGGTAAACCAAAGCCTAATCCTTTGGCCAGGATTCTTTACTTTTATTTGGAACAACATGAACATGTTAAATCTAAGCCCGGATTTCTCATACCTCACCGGCATACAACACATCCGGACCGGCAATCACCAAAAGCTCACCTTGGGATTGTGGGTCCGGTGTTATGGGGTGCCAATCGGTGCGACTCAGCCCTTCCCTGACGGAAGTCACCAGAAAAATATCTCCCATACTTTCGGACGCCTTGAGAACCATCAGCTGTCGGAAGTTACAAAAGGCAAAGAGAAACGATTCATTGGCCAGAAAAAAACTGTAATCCCCGGGATAGTCAGCTAAGAGCTTTTGGATGGCAATGCGCAGGGCGATGTATACACTGATGTACGGGTTCTTGCGGTGCAGCAAGATCAGTTGATCTCTTAAATATTCAAAAATTCTGGCTGTATAGACATCGACTTCAAACCGAGGTGTTCCAGTGGTTTGATATGCGCTGATGTTTTCAATAACTCCCACCTGAGCAAACAACCAGTCGTGATCCAGAAAGGAAAGCTTGAAGGGGTGGAGTTGAGCACTATGGCGCCCGCCGCTTTTGGAACAATTCACATGCGCGATGATGATCCGGCTGTCGATAACCCGGGCGAGTCTCTGAAAGCTTTCGTGAACTTGTTGATCACTGAACACCTGCTCCTCGGATTTTTCCACCAAAGCCTTATCCTCGCGAAAAAAACCGATACCCCATCCGTTCATGTTTTCACTACCCTTTTCTGCAAAGATGGGCAGATAATTTTTGGGTGTATAGTTATAGCCCGCCGAGATAGCCAATATGTCACACATGATTACACCAAATTCCTTTATAGTCTTAAAAACACCTGTATTTATTAAAAATAAGTCTATTAGTTGCTAATATTAATCCTGGAGTATTGGAGTGCTGGAGTGTTGGATATTAACTTCTATACGCTGCATTACTTTCCTTCACTACAAGAGAGTCTGTCCATTCCCCTTGTTCGCGTTTTTTCTCAAGGCTTTCAACAAGCTTTAGCAAACCATTTTCCAGCTTAAACGCTAATGTATCCAACTTTTGAAATTCATCTTCCGTGATTTGGTTTGCTTTTCGATAGGCAATCAGGCCAGATACGGATTCACCAAGCGAACCAAGCGCGATATAGAGAAAATAAAGATACTCGCGAATTGAACGTCTACAGTAGCCCTCAGAAATGTTTCGATGTACGGAATCGCTTGAAGATATGGCCTGTGAGGATACTTTCTTTAATTCATAAGGAAACTTACGAAAAGCAGAACACGTTTTTACGTAGTAATCGATAGCATCGTTCCAAACTCTTAGCTTCTGATACCCGCGATTCCTATTCTTTCTCATTTTCCAGTACTCCAGTACTCCAATACTCCAATACTCCAACACTCCTACATCAGTTATTTTAATATTTATTAGTTAAACAATTTTATATGTTTTACCGTCTGTTTTACGCTAGTTGGTGCCTGCTTGATACGCTCCTGATAGCCGAATTCTTTGTAAATCTTATAGATGGTTGTCAGCCATTTGTTCGCTTCAGGATAGTAATAGATATCCGGAGCGTGATCTCGGCTCAGTTCTATGATAAACTGGGTAAAAATGATCCATTGAATGGCTTCATCTACCTTATCCAGAAGGGCTGAGTGATAGCGAAATTCAATAGTGGAGCGATACCAGTAGGAGTGCAGATTCAGACCGTGGTAGCGGGTTTTGTCGTAGCGTGAATTCACACCACAATTTTCGTCGTAACGGTTTTGAAGCGAATACCAGAGCTCTTTAATTCGACAATTGTTCCTGTCAAAATCACCGTCGCAAACATCCAGGAAGGCTTTCACGTCAATCTCCATGGGACGACAGGTTTCGGCGCTTATTCGATCTCCCGGGATAAGCAGGTAAAAAAGATCTTCATAGTGGTGAACGATGCGTACAAGCTGCTGGAGTTCTTTACAGGTGTAAACTGCCGGGTCAACACCGTGATGAACATGCATTCCGCAACTTGCATCGATATCAATTCCTTCAATTGATTTGAGAAATTGGAAAGCGTTGAAAACTTGCACCAGTCCTTCCATGCCGCTTAAGATCGGGCTGATCAGTTCAGCACCACATCTGGTGTGTCCTTTGCCTCGAACCGATGAATCTTTTTCGAAGTGCCAGGAGTCTCTGTCATCACCGATGGATACCCCGCAATCCTCGATGAGATCAACGATGTGTCGCCCGTTTTTGGCCCTGGAGAAAATGTTGTAGGGTTTAATGATACCGTTATTTGTCGGCATGGTAACATATTTCAGCCCGAAAAATTCGATTTCCACACCAAAGGTGCGATCGGTAAAGTTTTGCAACATGGGGTACTTCTTCTTGAGCCTTGAAACAAGGTTATCAAATTCATTCATCATCGGGTTGTTTCCTTACCCTACGTTACAATCATCCTGACATCCGCCACTTGTATTCCGTTTGGATAGGCGAAGACAGGATTAAGATCGATTTCAACTATTTCGGGATAGTTTTCGGATATACGGGCCACTGCCAAAAGACAGTCTGCCAGAGCCTGTTCATTCACCGCCGGCTGGCCGCGATGGCCGGAAATAAGTCTATAACCTTTGATTCCCTGGATCATGGTTATGGCCTCTTCCTTTGTCAAGGGAAGAAGCCTGAGGCTCACATCCTGAAAAATCTCCACCATGATACCGCCAAGGCCAAAAAGAATCACCGGACCGAATTGAGGATCGCGATTCATTCCCACAATGACTTCCAGTCCGGGTGACGCCATTTTGCTTACCAACACGCCATCCACCTGGGCTTCGGGATTGTTGCGTTTCACAGCTGACAGCAGCGCATCGTAAGCTTTTTCAACTGCTTCAGCCGAACTTATATCGAGCTGTACACCGCCGACATCGCTCTTATGCAGAATATCGGGAGAGCTGATTTTAAGCGCTACCGGAAAGCCCTGTTCCTGTGCAAGCTGAACAGCATGGGTCCGGCTGTCCGCCAAAGCAAATGTGGTACAGGGCAAGCCTTGTTCGGCGATGCGTGAAAATGCCTGATGAAGCGGCAGTTGCCGGCCGGTGGCCGGAACAGTTAGGGTCGGTTTCTGAGGTGAATCCAGCATTTTACACTCAAGTATCTGGGCCAGGGCCTTTATTCCTCGTTCGGGAGTGGGGAAAACCGGAATTCCTTTAAGGTGCATGCGTTCACTTTCGTAACGTTCGACGTCAGCCCCTCCATAAAAAATAATCAGCTCATTGGCATTGGGGGTCACGACACTGGAGGCATCTTCCACCGGATCTCCAAAAATCACACCCAGTGTATCATAATATTTGCGGGTGACCTCAATAACATCGCCAAACATTTGCGCAGTGGCGTCTCCGGTAAGATCTATGGGATTGGCCTTTATGGCATGGGCCGGAATAAGCGGTGTTATGGCCTCCACCGCCTCCTCAGGCAGCGGAGAAACGTCTAAACCTTCTTGTTCGGCTTGATCCGTTGCCAGAATAGCAGCACCTCCGGATGTGGTGATAAAAAGAATACGATTGCCCTTTGGTGGTTTCAGATAAGCCAGGGCCTTGGCGTAGTCATAAAACTCTTCCGCCGTGTAGGCCCTGCAAATATTATATTTCGTAAAGAGTGCTTCATAAATGGCATCAGCACCGGCCAATGCCTTGGTGTGGGACTCGGCCGCAACCTTTCCCTTAGGCGTCCGGCCGGATTTAAGAACCACCAGCGGTTTTCGGAGCTGTTCCACCGATTTAATAAACTGCTCGGGGCGCTTTATCCCTTCGATGTAAGCAGCAATTACCTCGGTGTTGGGGTCCTGATTGAAATAGGCAATAAGATCAGCTTCATCGACGTCGGCGCGATTGCCCATGCTTACAAAGCTTGAAGTCCCCAGTTTATCCTCGGACAACCAGTCCATCATGGCGGCGCCCACCGTGCCGCTCTGGGAAATGAGCGCGATCTTGCCTTGATAGGTCAGCAGCGGCCAGGACGCACACAGAGGATGATGGGGATTGTTTACGCCTTGGCAGTTGGGCCCGATGATACGAACGCCGAATTTTTTGGCTATCTCAACGATTTGATTCTGAAGCTGTTCCCCTTCGTCACCGGCCTCACTGAAGCCACCGGTAATGATCACCGCGCCCTTCACACCGGCTTCACCGCATTCCTGAACGGCTTGGGGTACGAATCTGGCCGGAATGATGATAACAGCCAGGTCCGGTGCTTTGGCAATGTCCTTGACGCTCTTGTGACAGGCAAGATCGAGAATAACATCGGCTTTGGGGTTGATGGGATAAACGGTTCCCTCAAAGCCGCTGTCGATGATGTTTTTCAGAATTTCATGGCCCATTTTGTCCGGACTGGTTGAGGCGCCGATAACGGCCACGCTTTTGGGTCTCAGAACAGCATCCAACTGGCGAATGGGATCCGTCACTGCCATGGTTGACCTCCCTGATTTTGATTGAAGATTTTCGATTTAAGATTGACTATTAGCAGGTTCATTAAATGTCAAAAATCAATGGAGCCCTAAGCCTTTTTTGCTGAACCCCGATCCCTGACCCCTAACTCCTGTCTATGATGCTTTCTCGGCCTTTTTGGCTACCCGGCTGTTGAACTTTTCGGCGTTGATAATAAAACGCTGGTGTGTGGCTACACCAATCTTGTCCACCTCATCAAAGCCTTCTACCTCAAACGTCAGTTTGGGGCCGTCTACTTCCGCTAACTTGGCACTGTAGCGAACCTTCATCCCCAAAGGCGTAGCAGCCATGTGTTTAAATTTCATACCGGTTCCGACGGTTTGCTCTCCCTCTCCGAGATAGGGGAGAACCAGATCCGCACAAACCTCTTCAATATGCCCGACCATGGCCCTGGTAGCGTAAACGTTCGGCACATGAGGATAGACCTTTTGTGCAGACATGTCTTCGGTAGTTTCTCGTTCCATTTCATGAGTGATGCCGACTTTCAGTCCCTCGGTCATTGTTTAACCTCCAATATTAGAATTAAAGATGTTAAAAACAGATCATTAAATGAATAATATTCTAAAGTTATGTGTTAAGTCAATAAAGATCTATATTTCGGTCACTTGATTTAATAGAATCTTTTGAAGTTCGAGATTGCAGATTTTAGTTGTCACGGGATTTCAATACCGGATTCCGCGACAATCCCAAAGAGAGTTTCACGCAAGTGCGGATGCCCCATAAGCTGTTCTCCGCTACCGGAAAGTGTTATTTTACCTTCTTCTAATAGAAACGACTTGGTCGCCACTCTCAGGATTCTACGAACGTGCTGGCCGGCCAAAAACAGCGTTACACCGTGACTGCGGATCTGTCTAAAGGTATTGCACAGCCGATTCACATCCCTTGGCGCCAGTCCCAGAAAAGGATCATCCAAAAGAATAAGTCGGGGATCGCTCATCAGGCCGCGAGCAATCGTCAGCATTCTTTTCTGACCGCCACTCAAAGTTCCGGCCATTTGTCGCCGTTTCTCGGCAAGTACAGGAAAGATTTCAAATACAAAGGAAAGTCGGTCCGGTTTTTTTTCTCTGGCCACGTATGCACCAATATCCAGATTCTCCAACACGCTCATGAAAGGGAAGACATTCATTCCCTCAGGCACATAAACCAGACCACGGCGGACCACATCGTATACCGGAAGCGTTTGTATCTCCTCATGTTGATAATGGATCAATCCTTTTATTGGACGCAGAATACCGGCGATTGCTTTCATTAATGTGGTCTTTCCCGAACCGTTGACTCCAACAACGGAAATGATTTGATTAGCGCATACCGATAGATTGATCTTTTTCAGCACCTGAATGTCTCCGTAATGAACACTTAGGTTGCAAACTTTTAAAAGGGGTTTTTGAATGTCCATAATTCGCCTCAGGGTTAAGGTTTCAGGTTTCAGGTTTCAGGGGCCAGGGGGTCAGCTTTTGCTTGAAACCTTCTTTATTAGTTTCCTGATCCCTGTTCCCTGACACCCGACACCTGATCCCTAATCGTCTTCTTCATCCTGGTGTCGCAGTCCCAGATATGCCTGTAGAACGTCACGATTTCGCATTACCATATGGGGCGGTCCTTCCGCAATTTTTTCTCCGTGATCGAGTGCCAGCAGACGATCTGAAACCTTTAAACTCAAATTTAAAAAATGGTCAATGATGAGAAGGCTTACGCCTCGCTCTCGTACCCTGTTTACCAGTTGGATCGCCTGTTTCACCAAAACCGGACTGAATCCTGCCGCCACTTCATCCAAAAGGAGTAGTTTCGGACGCGTTGCCAGAGCCCGGGCCAAATCCAGTCGCCGCTGTTCACTGAGGGTGAGTTGGCCGGCAGGTGTGTCGGCTTTATGGGCGATGCCGACAATTTCCAAAAGCTCTTTTGCCATCTGTCTATCTTCAGGACAGGCATGAAGAGAAAATCCTTTACCAAAGATATGGCCGACCAACACATTTTGCATTGCGCTCATTCGAGGGAACGGTCTGGAGGATTGAAACGTTCTGCTGATGCCCAAACGACAGATCTCATGCGGTTTAAGATTTGTGATATCAATGCCTTTAAACAAAATATTGCCGCTGCTGGGCCTGTATCGACCACAGATTAAATTAAACAGCGTTGTTTTGCCGGCACCATTGGGACCCACCAAGCCAACGATCTCTCCTTCGCTAAGAGAAAAATCAATATCGCTCAGGGCGCAAAAATTGTTAAACGTCTTATTTAATGATTTTAATTGTAACAGTATCACTATGCGTTCCGCAACCTTCCCCAGAATCCGTTCGGCATAAAAAGCATCGTCAAAATCAACACAGCGCCGTAAAGAAACTCGTGACCCGCCGGAAGAAGGGGATGAAAAATAAACTGATCCACAGGATAAAGAACCAAAGCCGCAACAGCAGGTCCGAGGATTGTAAACCGTCCCCCACAAATGGCAAAGATCATGGGGACAGCGGAAAAATGAAGTCCATAGACCAATCCGGGCTCGATATAACGGACAAGATGAGCATAACATGCTCCACTGACACCGGTAAAAAAGGCGCTCATTAGTAAAGATAACAATCGATATCTGTTTACATGGATGCCGACAGCTTCTGCCGCAATTTCCTCCTCGCGAATCGCCTGGAGTGCCAGCCCCATGTTGGATCGAAATACAAACGTTACAAGACCCAGCAATATCACAAAATACGCAAATACAAGATAATATGAAGCCGTGATGCTGGACCCAAAATCCACATGCCAAGCTCCCATACGAAGCGTTGGAAGTCCGGATATGCCGACCAGCCCAAGGGACCCCCGAGTCAATGCATCCCAGTTGTCCGTTATCACTCTGGGAATTTCGACAAATGCCAGAGTTGCCAGAGCAAAATAGGCACCCCTTAAGCGCAGGCAAATCAGTCCCACCATCAGTCCCAAGCCTGTTGCGAATAAACCAGCCATGGGAATGGTAAGCCATGGGGACAGACCCTGCTCTAAGCTGAGCAAGGCTGAGCCATAAGCCCCTACACCAAAAAAGGCTGCGTGGCCCAGGGAAATGGAACCGCTGATACCCAGAAAGTTCCACGCCAATGCCAAAGAGGCCAGAAGCAGGGCGTGGGTAAAGACCTGAAGGATATAGTCGTTGGTTTGAACCAGCAGCGGTAGTGTTATCAGGGCCAAAAGCCCCAGAAAAAGGCTGGTTTTATCGGTTGTTATACCCCACTTATCGTCATATTGAACCGTTTTTTTGGATGTAGATTGAATCATTATATCTTTTGTTTCTTTTATCCTTCTCCTTTACCTAAAATACCGTGTGGCCTGAAAGCCAAAAGGGTCAGGAGCAAAACTGCACTGACCATTTCACGCCAGCTGGCACCACACAGGACAACGGTAAAAGATTCCGCCAACCCAAGAATCCAGCCCGCAAGAATAATGCTGCCCAGCCGACCGACACCTGCGAAAATGGTAATGGTAATTGCCACCAGGGTGGCTTCATGACCGGTAGACGGATACAGGTAGTGAATGCAACCATAAAGAGGACCGGCCAGTCCGATGAGGACGGCGCCGATACAGAAAGCGAGTGTTCCCATGGCTGTCACGTTGATACCCGCCAGAGCGGCGGCATCTTTTTCCTGGATAGTGGCCCTCAGGGCTTTTCCCAGATAGGTCCGATACATCAGCACATAAAGTATTCCAAGAATGATCAAAGATAAAAAAAACAGAGTGAGCTGGCCGTAACTGATGTAAAATCCGGGAATGTGAAATCCCTGATTCAAAATCGGAATCCGAATGAGCCGATAATCGCCGGAAAAGCAAAAAAGCATGCTGTTTTGGATCAAAATGGCCACACCAAAGCTGAGCACAATGGAATTCAGCTCTATGGGATCACGGAGACGGGAAAACAGGCGTTGCAGCCCCAGACAAATGAGCAGTATCACCAGAATAGCGAAAGGAAATGTCAAAACAAAAGGAAACGCCCATGCTTTCCATAACCAGTAAGCTGAGTAACCGGCCAGGACAAGCAATTCGCCATGGGCAAGGTTAAAATTCCGAGTTACCCCGAATATGAGGGCAAAACCGAGCGCGACGAGGACATAAAAAGAACCCAGGGAGATTCCGGAAACAAGAATGGTCGTCCACATGTTTTTACGAATTTGCAGCCATATGATTACGCGCTTATTATATGTATTAAATGCGCTTAGGTTTAAATGAGAGTTTGAAGTGCCTAAAGTTTGAAGTGAGCTAAAGTTAGGGTATTCTGTCAATTTTATATAAATAGATGGAGCAAAGCGACACCTTAACTTTAGGCACTTGTAACTTTAGCTCACTTTAGCCACTTTAAAGTCTTGTATTACTGCTAATTTATGACTTGATATCACATACTTTACAAAAATACGATTAGCCTGGCAATTTATCTTTCCTCCCATGACGGCATTGGATATACTGACTGTCCGGTAGATCGATCCGGCGGATAGACGACCACAAGTTTTCCTTTCTGAATCTGAACGACCATGTGGCGATAACTTGCCGGATCACCATCGGCGTCAAAATAAAGATGCTCCATGGGCAGCACTAAATCCAGTTTTGTCAGTGCTTGCCGAATATTTTCGCCGTTTAGGGTTTGACCGTTATTCAGAACATTTTGCATCGCCGCAATAAGGACCTTGGCGGATGTGTAACCGTGCATATTGGTGGTATTCGGGAGTTGGCTGAACATCTTTTGAAAATTATTGACAAAAGACGCAGAGGCTTTCTCCGTTCCCGGTACGGTAATTCCCGGATGCCAGGCACAGGTGCTGTAGAGATAGTCGGCGTCTTTTCCCAAAGCATGAATAAAACTTTCATACGCAATACCGAAAGGGCCGATATACGCCTTGGGAGTCATTCTATTCTCTTTAAGCTGTCTCACGAAAAGAATATGGTCCGGTGTAAAGCCGCCGGAAACGATCACATCGATTTTCATGCCGGCCAGCTTGGCAATCAGCGGTGTAAAATCGGGCGTACCGGGACGGAATTTTTCAACCAGCCGGACCATTAGTCCCCGTTTTGTAAGACAGCGCTCCAGATCCCTGGCCAGTTCAGTGGAACCGGGAGTGGCGGCATGTAAAATGGCCAGACGTTGGGGTTTAAAACTTTCGATGAGGATTCCACAGAGGGGTTCAACAAATCCCTGAAGCTTTGAAACCCTGAACAAGTAAGGGTTCTTATGCTGTGTCAATTCTTTTTGGAGACTGGCGCTGGCGACATAAGGAATTTTGTGTTTTTTTGCGATGGCAGCAATTGGACCGACCAGTGAATCAACGTAACCGCCGGTAATGGCCGCCACGTTTTGCCATGAACATAATTCTTCAGCCCTGGAGATGGCCACATCGGGCTGGCTTTGGTCGTCCCTTGAGATGAGCTGTAGTTGATTTCCGCCGATACCTCCAGCCGTGTTAGCTTCGGCAACGGCAACTTCAATCCCCTGATGGATTTCAATACCTTGCTTTGCAAACCTTCCGGAAAGGGGATTAATTTCACCGATTTTTATCGTTGCGGTGTAACCGGTTTGGCTCCACAAAGCAAACAGCATTAAATAAACAATAATACAGAAACGTCTGAAAAACATGAGAATAAAACCTATGTGATTTCCTGGATTTTTCCCATGGTGAAAGCCTCGTTTGTAAACATAGCTTCTGTTCCCTGCTAGCTGATTCCTGATCTCTGAAGCTAAGAAAACATCATCTTAGAACCCACACTGTTGAGCACAAAGCTTTCGGGAAATTCTTTTTGAAACCGCTGTATCGCTTTCCAGCCGGTACAGTGCATGGGTATCAACACATCGGGATCTATTTTTTTCAATGCATCGACCGTTGGATCATGGAATTTTTCGAAAAACGGGCCGGACAGGTGAAATCCTCCTAAAACCGCATGGATTTTCTGCTCTCCGGTGGTTTTTTGCGCAAACATCAGTGTATTGACAATTCCGGCATGAGCACAGCCGGAAATCACAACCAGCCCTTTTTCCCGGAGTTTCATGACAATGGCTTGGTCGTCAAGAATCGGGTCTTGAACGAGTTCTCCGTTTTTTTCCATGAGGGCATTGGGCATGCCTTTTTCAAAAGGGGTGGCTCTTTCCACTTCGCCGGTGACCATAATCATATCATCAGCGATACAGATTGGTGTTTCGCTTTCTATGATTTCAACATTTTTTTGCTCCAACTCATCTTTTGCAAGGGTTTGAGGCCAAATATTTTTTGATCCGTCAGGCTGACGAGTATAGCGAGGATATACAAAGGCCCCGGGATGTAAAACCAGTGGAATGGTACGGGATATTTTATCGAGAATGCCGTACAAAGTACCGGTATGATCCATATGCCCATGACTCAGGACAATCGCCTCTATATCATCAATGTTCAATCCCAGTTGTTCTATATTATGGAGTACGCCAATTTTTGTGTATCCCGTGTCCAAAAGGATGGAGTGTTTATCTTCCCCTTGATAAACCGTAACGAGCAAAGAGAGGCCGTGTTCAGCAAGAAAAGTGTCAGCTTTAACTTTGCCTTCCTTTGATAAAGGGGGACGTGTTATTACATCGGTGCTTGGGAGCAGAACATCCACATAATTATCGATAAGCGTTGTAATCTCAACACGATCCACCGTTTTTAACGAAACAGATACATTTTTATTCATGGTTTTTCCTCCATTGTGTGCTCATTGCCTCCATTCGGTGCTGATTGTTGTTAATACAAACCCCATATTACGGATAACGATCGAAAGAAAACCCAACTTAATGTTTATGGCAAAAAAATAAGCATGTAAAGAGATTTATTAGATCTAAAAAGCCCCGTATTTAAGAAAGGTTACTGCAGCAAATAAAAACCCCCCTCACCTTAGAAAGTGAGGGGGGAATCATTATCTCATACTGCGAACCATCGATTATTTAGGTGGACGCAGATGACGTCTCAGGAGCTTGCCGGTGGGTGTGCGCGGCAGTTCACTCCGGTACTCGATGGCTCTGGGGAGCTTGTAGATAGCAATGTGTTCCTTCAAGAATTCTTTGAGTTCTTCGAAGAATTCATCACTGCCTTCCCGACCTTCTTTCAGAACCACAAAGGCTTTGGTGATCTGACCTTTTTCAGGATCAGGGATACCCACAACACCGGCTTCGGCAACTGCCGGATGCTTTTCGATGGCTTCTTCCACTTCGGCAGGACCGATTCGGTAACCGGAACTCTTGATCATGTCGTCTTCACGGGATACGAAGAAAATGTTGCCGTCCGCTTTCATGTAGACCGCATCACCCATCTGGTTCCAGCCGTTGACCACGCCTTTTTTCTGGGATTTGATAAGTTTCTCATTATCTTCGTAGGGTTTCCAGTACAGACTTCCCGAGGGGCCCTTTAAAACCATGCTGCCGACTTGATCCGGCTTGCAGTCATTCCATTCCGGGTCAACCACCCGCACCTCAACTCCAGGCAGCGCTTTGCCGATGGAGTCGGGCATAGGCTCGGGATTCATGGTGTTGGACGTCACCAGGTGGAGCATTTCAGTGCCGCCCAAGCCTTCCCAGATGGGCAGGCCGGTCAGTTTCTGCCATGCCGACAGGGTTTCGGAACCCAGGGCGTCGCCGCCGGAGGTGTAAAGACGAATTGAACTGGTGTCGTAATCCTTGAATTTGGGGAACTTCATCAGAGCGCGGTAGCCGGTGGGCAGACCGGTGAGGATTGTGATTTTGTGTTTCCCGATCAGTTCCAACATCTCCGGCGGTGTGAACTTTGGAATCAGAGAGATGGCTGCACCGCCTTCAAAAGGCATCAAAGTAAAGGTGCCGAACCCTGCGGCAAAGGAAACCGGGGCGGCTCCGCCCAGAACATCACCGGGCTTCATCTTGTATACATGTTTGTTGACCAATTTGGTCTCTATGACAATCGGCCGGACAAAGTGGACACAGCCTTTGGGCATGCCGGTGGTACCGGATGTATAGAGCATAATGCCGATGTCGCCACCCTTTAGCATGGTGGCTTTCAGATCAGCAGAACCGGCCGCGAGCATTTCTTCATAGACCATGTTTCCCGCGGCCTTGACTTCGTCGGCTTTGCCGCCGATAACGATGACTTTGGTACCGAACTTGAAGTTGGGCTTGGCCTGTTCCACCGGGGGCATCAGCGGGGCATTGACAATAAAAAACTTCATTTCAGCATTGTTGGCCACAAATGCTACTTCTTCACCGGACCACAGCGGCGATGTCGGTACCGGAACGGCACCGATTTTCTCAATGGCAAAGATGGCCACCAGGGCCTGAATGGAATTCACCAGACGAATCCCCACCCGGTCCTGGGATTCAACGCCGGAATCTTTAAGGCTGTTGCCGAACTTGTTGACCATTTCCTGGAGCTGGGCGTAGCTGACGTTTTGGTCCATGAACTTAATGGCGACGTTACCACCTTTGCCTTCTCGAACATGGCGGTCAAGCAAAAAGTCGGCAAGATTCAATTCATCCGGTGTATCCGCAAACTCTTCTGGAACCAAATATTCCGGCCACAAATCTTTTGGTGGCAGCATTTTTTCCGGTATTTTACCCATAGTATAAACCTCCCTAATTTTCTTGTTGTCTGATTAATGTAACATGTGCCTATCTCTCAACAGCCGAGGGTATATCCCTTTTGCAGCCTGCAAATTTTAGTTTGAAATACCTGTATTCGATTGTTACTAAATTCCAACACGGCAGACGTTCGGGCATATCCCCGGGCCAATTTTTCTAAAAATTCACCTCCTTTCCAAAAAAATGTTGGGACCGATTGAAAGATTTTTCATGAGCCTTACGGATAGCTCAAAACTGAATAAATATCGTTTGGAAAAGCTATCGAACAGTTGCCTATAAAATATCCATAAATAAATTGCAAGGTAAAAAAACATATGTGTTTAAAGCCTTTTTTTCGGTACGAAACCGAGGGAAACTGTTATGTTCGTTGGTTCGTGTTTTCAGATAATTTATACCGTATAAAGTACTCCGGGATATCTGTTAATCTACATGTTGTATGTTATGGGGTATAAAACGCTATTGAAAAAACGTTTGAATGATTCAGTTCGATATTCCTTCAGTCACTATGTGTTTTAAGGAGGCAAAATTATAAACCCTTGTCATCCGTGCTTAAACCGCAGGATCTTAGAATTTTTTGAATAAAATTCATTTTTTACTCTTGACAAAATTTGTAAACAATTTTAAAAAAAACACTGCACTGAATCAGATTCAATTTTTGATTTTGCAGACAACTCAAATCAAATATTGCATTCACTGAATATAATTCAACCATAATTAGTTCACTTTTTTCAGTACCATCGTTTTAAATCGATTCTTATTTTTTTTATTACCCAAAGGAGGTGATGCAAGATCTTTACGCTTTTTGAACAAAGCGTAAAGAAAAACGACCGAAAGAGAATCAAATTAAGAATACGCTCGACCGCAGGGGCGACTATAATCCATCGACACAAATAGGTCGTTTTAGCCCCGGTGATGGTCTGGGGCGAATTTCAACTGGAAAGGAGGTGATAAGTGCCAGTTAGGAGGAATTATTGCCGTTCCTCTGAAACTGAAAATGACTCTGGATAAATTCTTAAGTGGAATTTAAACTATTTTTGGAGGTAAAATATGGCAGAAAAAAGAGATATTGAAATAAACAGCCGGGCCGACACCATTGGTCTTATGGATATGGAT
>JAOUGB010000206.1 GCA_029857875.1 Desulfobacteraceae bacterium
AGGGGTCATGTAAGTTTGGGAATGGCTAAAATTCAGGTCAAAACAAAGATATGTGCTGTTTAAGAACCTTGCTTATATTCGTCATAATTGACGATTGATGATTGATGATTGTCGATTTAAAAAAATCTTTTCAATCAACAATCGAAAATCATCAATCCAAGGAGGTATCATGAAGGAAGATTTTGAGCCGATCATTATCGCATTTTGTTGCAGCTATTGAGGATACACTGCTGCGGACCTGGCAGGTTCCATGAGATTGCAATATCCTACGGATATTAAAATCATTCTCGTTCCGTGTACCGGTAAGTTAGATGTTCTTCATATCCTCCATGCCTTTGAAAAAGGAGCGGACGGCGTCTATGCGGTGGGATGCATGGAAGGAGATTGTCATTATAACAGCGGCAACTTCAGGGCTCGAAAACGTGTGGAACAGGCACAACATATTCTTGACGCTATCGGAGTTGGAGGAGAGCGTGCACAGATGTATAACCTTTCATCCAGTGAAGGACCGCGTTTTGCCCAGATCGCCATTGAAATGGACGAAAGAATTCGAAAATTGGGGCCCAATCCCATTAAACTGGCAAAAAACAAGGCCGCATAAATCCATGTAAACTTTTCAGTCTCTAATGAAAGAGAGGTCTTATGATTGTCGCAGACAAAAAACCCATTAAAGAGATTATAGAAGAACTCAAAGAACATGAGAAAATCCTTATCCTCGGTTGTAATGAGTGCGTTACGGTTTGTGAGGCCGGGGGAAAGAAAGAAGTCGGTGTTCTGGCTTCAGCCCTCAGGATGTATTTTTTGAACCAGGGACGTGACGTCAAAATCGATGAAGTGACTCTGGAACGACAGTGTGACCATGAATACCTCGAGGAAATTCGCGATGTGATGGATCAGTATGACGCTGTTGTTTCCATTGCGTGCGGAGTGGGTGTTCAGTTTATGGCGGAAAAATACCATGATACACCCATCTATCCCGGGGTGAACACCTGCTTTATGGGAGTCACTGAAAAACGCGGCCTATGGACGGAAAGGTGTCAGGGTTGCGGTGATTGTATTCTGGCGCGTACCGGAGGAATCTGTCCGGTTTCCCGCTGTGCAAAACGGATTTTTAACGGCCCATGCGGTGGTTCCGTTAAGGGCAGTTGCGAAATTAACAAGGAGATCGACTGTGCCTGGCAGTTGATTGTTGATCGCCTCAAGGCGCTGAACAGGCTGGATGATTATGAAGAACTTAGTCCTATAAAAGACTGGTCCACCGACAGGGCCGGAGGACCCAGAAAAGTTGTCAGGGAGGATGTACAGGAATGAAAGTAAAGACACCAAGCAAACTGGAAAAGATTCTGGCCGCCGGCCACATGGCTGTTACATCCGAATGTGGTCCCCCACGGGGGAGTGATCCTGAAGTAATCGTTGAAAAAGCCAACCTGATCAAGGATCATGTGGATGCCATCAATATTACCGACAACCAGACATCCGTCACCCGAATGTGCAGTCTGGCAGCTTGTATTCGTTTGAAACTCATGGGACTCGAACCGGTGCTGCAAATGGTGACGCGGGATCGGAACCGGATTGCCTTGCAGAGTGATATCCTCGGAGCGGCATCGTTTGACATCTATAACATACTCTGTCTTTCCGGTGACCATCAAAGCTTTGGCGACTGTCCTACCGGTCAGAATGTTCACGATATTGACTCCATGCAGTTGATTCAAACCGTCAGACATATGCGGGACGATGGAAAGTTCCTAGGGGGAGACGACATTAAGCGTCCTCCCCAGATGTTCGTGGGTGCTGCAGCAAATCCATTTGCTGATCCATTTGAAATCCGGGTTCCTCGACTGGCGAAAAAAATTGCCGCCGGTGTCGAGTTTATTCAAACCCAGTGTATATACGACATCGACAAGTTCGAACTCTGGATGAAAATGGCAGGAGACCGCGGTCTTCTTGAAAAAGTTGCTATCCTGGCAGGGGTAACCCCCTTTAAATCCGTTGGAATGGCGCGATATATGAAAAATAGAGTGCCGGGCATCGAAGTTCCGGACGAGATGGTGAAACGGATGGCCGATACCCCTAAAGAAAAACAACCTGAAGAGGGCATCAAGATCTGTATCGAATCCATTGAGCGTCTTAAAGAAGTAAAAGGCGTGCGAGGTTTTCATGTCATGGCCATTGAATGGGAAGAAATGGTGCCCGAGATTGTGGAAAAATCCGGACTGTATCCCAGGCCGAGTGTTGAGTAGCTCTACACCGTTTGGCCAGAGGAAAAAGTCGATGATCTAAAAATCAGGGGCGACGAGAACCGCTGATTGTTTTCAGAGGATCAAGATAATCAAGTCTAAAGAGTCATTAGGTCAATGTCCAATCACTCCGGTGAAGCAGTCCTGTTGGTGCAGGAATTTCACAGATAGGGTAATGACCAATATAAAGGAGGATATTATGAGTGAAAAAAAGAGAATTTTAGTTGTCGATGATGAGCCTGATTTCTGTTCCATCGTGCAAGGACAGTTGGAAAAAGAGGGCTTTGAGGTTGATGTTGCTTATAACGGAGTTGAAGGTTTGGAGAAAGTCCATTCAAATCGGCCGGACGCCATTGTTCTGGATGTGATGATGCCTGAAATGGACGGATACGAGGTGTGCAAGAAACTGAAAGCCGATGAAAAATGTGTCGATATTCCTATCATCCTGTTGACCGCGGTTGCATCCCATGTGACGTCAACCCGATATACCCATCGGGATGGAATGGCGACGGAGGCGGATGACTATATCGCCAAACCAGCTTCAGCAGAACAAATTACGGAAAGTATCAAACAGCTTCTCGGCTAACCGGAAACCGAAATCAGTTTTTTGCATGTGATGGATAATCTTCGATTTATAGGAGGGGGTAATGTCATCCCAGATTATTGAGATTAAAGGGAAGAAAAAAAGCACGTTCAAAGACCATGTCATGGGGCTCCTGCCCGAGGGCGGAAACTTGAATCTTTGTCTAACCTGTGGAATTTGTTCTGCCGGCTGTCCGGCAACGGGACTGGAAAATATGGATCCCAGAAAATTTTTGCGCCTGGCATCTCTCGGCATGGACGATGTGATTCTGAATTCCGAATGGGCATGGATGTGCACCATGTGCACCCGCTGCACGTATGCCTGTCCCATGAAAATCGACATCCCAGCTCTGGTTTTTAACATCCGCAAAAACTGGCCTAAAGAAGAACAACCCAAAGGCATCCGTGGATCGTGCGAAATGGCGTTAAAGAACGACACGTGCAGTGCCATGGGTGCCAATGAGGAAGACTGGCGTTTTGTGGTGGGAGATGTTGCTGAGGAAGTCCGGGAAACACAACCGGGTTTTGAAGACCTCCAAGCACCCATGGATAAGGAAGGAGCATATTTTTTCTTAAACCAGAATTCTCGTGAACCGGTAACCGAACCGGACGAGATGGTGCCGCTGTGGAAAATTTTGCATCTTGTGGGGGCAGACTGGACATATGGCTCCAAGGGATGGGCTGCGGAAAACTACTGTCTGTTCTGTGCAGACCTGGAGAACTGGGAGAAAATTGTCCGGGTCAAGGCCAAAGCAGTGGATGATCTCAAATGCAAGGTCTGGCTCAATACGGAGTGAGGGCACGAACTTTTCGCAGTCCGGGTCGGACTGCAAAGATTCAACATTGAGCACAACTTTGAGTGTAAAAGTATCATTCAATACTATGCCCAGTGGATTCGGGAAGGAAAGCTGAAAGTGAATTCCGACTGGAACAAGGATCTGAAGATTAAATTTACAGTACAGGATCCATGTCAGCTGGTCCGCAAAAGTTTCGGAGATCCGGTGGCTGAAGACATGCGGTATGTTGTTAAAGCGGTTGTGGGGGAGGAAAATTTTGTTGAAATGAATCCCAACAGATCGAACAATTATTGCTGTGGCGGCGGCGGCGGGTACCTTCAATCCGGGCTTCCCGAAGCCAGACGGTACTATGGCAAACGAAAATTTGACCAAATCATGGAAACCGGAGCTGATTACTGCCTGACACCGTGCCACAACTGCCACGCACAAATTCACGATTTGAAAGAACATTATGGAGGGAAATACCACACGACGCATTTATGGACCATTATATGCCTGTCTTTGGGGATTCTCGGTGAAAATGAGCGTGAGTATCTCGGATCGGATTTGTCCGAGTTTGGATTATAACAAGACTTTCCGTTATTAAACCAGACTTCGCTTGTTTTTACAAATATGCCTACAAAAAACCTGCCCCAGGAGATGGTGCAGGTTTTTTGTCTCACAAGAACAGATATAATCAAATTTTGATTTCCCGTTTTATTTTCAGTGAAAATGGAATTTCCGCCACACGACATAGGCGGACAAGTCCACTACAGTATGACCGACTTGTTCCTCTTTGGAGATTCGTTCGGTCTTAAGGTGATGATTTTCGAATGCAAGTATACTGCATATTGGGCGACGAACGGGTCATGCGTTCAAAATCGCCGACTATATTTTCCACGGTGCTGAAACGGATCGGATTAAATGGGGCATATGTGCCTTTTAAAGTTGATCCCGACCAGATCGGCTCGGCATTGCAAAGTATCAGGGTCCTGAATATCGCCGGGGCGAGTATCACCATACCGTTTAAAGAGAAAGTTATACCGCATTTGGATGTACTTTCAGAAGGGGCAAATATTATCGGCGCCATCAACACCATTGTTCGTAACGGCAATATACTTAAAGGATACAATACCAATGCCATTGGTTTCATGGACGCCCTGAGTGAATCGGGATTTGATGTTGAGGGAAAATCAGCCCTGGTTTTCGGAACCGGCGGTGCCGCGAAAGCCATTGTGTTTATTTTAAACTGGTTGAGAACAACCTCTATTTTTGTTGCCGGTCGTAACAAAAATAAAACCTCTGAGATTGTTCATCGTTTTGGGGGAGAAGCCTTACGCCTTGATGAACTTGAGAATCGAACCTTGTCCGTCAACATCGTGGTCAACGCGACTTCTGTTTCAAGCCCGGATGAGTCTCCGGAGATGAAGGTATTACTTGACAAAATCAGCATAAAGGATTGCGAACTGGTGGTGGATCTCAATTATGGACGCACTGAAAATTTCTGGGAGGATATGGCCCGACGCATTGGTGCGCGGTTCATGGATGGTCTGCCTTCCCTCGCATATCAGTCCAGACGCACCCTGGCGCTCTGGACAGGCATCCAGGTGCCGCCGGTGGAATTTATAAAAGCCCTTAATGAAAAGCTATAAGTACATGTA
>JAOUGB010000207.1 GCA_029857875.1 Desulfobacteraceae bacterium
AGAATTCCTTTTATCGATGTAGTGATAATCTTCATGAAAATTAATTCCTTAATGCTCTAATACATATATACGATGTTGTATTTTTTGTCAGGGCAACTATACCAGATAAGCGGATGTCCAAAAGTTTGAAGTTTGAAGTGCCTAAAGTGAGCTAAAGTTAAGGAACGCGCTTTCAGCGCGATCAATAATAATTAAAATTGATAGAATACCTTAACTTTAGGCACTTTAGTTCACTTTAGGCACTTTACACTTTTGCATGCATAGAATGAATAAACCAATATATAAATTCGTTGCCGTAATTAAGAATACATTTACTTAGGCATACGAACTAATCATTATTTTCGTTTTGTGATTCGAATTGTTTTTTCAGCTCGAACGAACGTTCCAAGTACCCTTTAAGCTTGGCCTGTACTTTTCCATAAACGGTATCGGCAGGGTATTCGCCCTTTTCATCCGATATTCCTGCCGAGACGTCGGTCAATATCTCGATACCTTCTTCGACTGTTGAAACCTGATAGATGTGAAATTCTCTTTTTTTTACAGCATCGATAACCTCTTTTTTAAGCATCAGGTTTTTAACATTGGCCCTGGGAATGAGAACCCCCTGTTTGCCGGTAAATCCTTTTGCTTTACAAACATCGAAAAAACCTTCAATTTTTTGATTCACACCCCCGATGGCCTGAATTTTTCCTTTTTGATTTACGGAACCGGTTACTGCTATTCCCTGGTGGATGGGGATACCGGAGAGACTTGAGATAATGGCGTACAGTTCTGTGGATGAAGCACTGTCTCCGTCGATGCCGCTGTAACTCTGCTCAAACGTGATGCTGATGGATAAATTCAGAGGATAGTTTTGAGCAAAGGTTCGACCCAAATAACCGGAAAGGATCAGAACACCTTTGTCGTGGGTTTTTCCACTGAGCTTGGCTTCACGTTCAATATTGACGACACCTTGTTTACCCATGTAGGTTTCAGCCGTGATACGAGAAGGACGACCGAATGAAATGTCTCCGATTTGAAAAACGGCAAGTGCATTCACCTGGCCGATTTCATCACCTTCAACGTCAATCATAATCGTATCATCAACATAAGATTCATGTATCTTTTCTTCATAAAGATTATAGCGAAATCTATATTCTGTAAATGCCTTGATGACATCCTTGTCTGTTACCTGCTTGGCATTCCTTTTTCGGGCCCAATAATCTGCTTCTATTAAAATTCCCAGAATAGGTCCGAACCGAATGGAGAGTTTGTTTTTGTTGGAGATATATTTTTCGCCATATTCCACGATGGCGGAAACACCTTTTGACGTTAGGGGAAGAAGCTTCTCTTCATTGCAGGCTCTGGCGATGAAACGTGCATAATTTTGAATGGTATCATCATTTTTTATAACTTCATGATCAAAGTCTGCTCTTACCTTGAATATTTTATTGAATTTTGAATCATAGTTCTGGAGCAAATGAAAAAGATAATAACTGCCCAATAAAATGATTTTGACTTCCATAGGAATCGGTTCCGGGCGTAATGATGATGTGCCATATCCCATACCCGAGGCGACATCTTCTATGGACAGCAGTTTATTTTGAAGTGCACGTTTGAGC
The DNA here is from genome assembly GCA_029857875.1 of Desulfobacteraceae bacterium. Classification (GTDB taxonomy): domain Bacteria; phylum Desulfobacterota; class Desulfobacteria; order Desulfobacterales; family UBA11574; genus UBA11574. The sequence continues at coordinate 1,602 of JAOUGB010000207.1, forward strand.
GCTTCCCATACAAACGGGTTCATGAGAATAGATTCAATTTCCATGATTAGATAGCCGCCGTTGGCCCTTAAGAGTGATCCGGCCTGAACCATGGTAAAGTCAGTGGTCACCGTCCCCATATAGGCTCTTTTTTCAATTTGACCAAAAACATTTTGATATGTGGGATTTGTCTCAAAAATAACCGGTGCGCCTTTTAGATCTTTTTGATCCACCAGGACATTCACCTGATAACGCAGAAAAGACGGCTTGGCGGTTTGAAACATCATGCCCTCAAAGGGTGATTTCGGTTCGGTTGAAGCAATAAAATCCTGAACGTTTTCAAGAATGTCGGCCTCAACTTCATCTAAATAGATCAAAATATCTTTGGCTGCTTTGTATTCATCCCTGATGACATCTATCCGCTGTTTTACAACAAACAGCGCTATTTCCTGCATCAGTTTTTCAATGTGTGAATTCATCGACTGATTAATTTTGTTGATATCACGAATCGTGGTGTCGATTTCAGATTGAACGAGACTGATATTTTCTTCGATTTCAGTCTGTTTTTCTTTTGGGAGCGCAAGAAATTCTTCCGGTGAGATCGCCTTTTCTTTTACGATGGGGATGGTTTGATAACCGGCTTTGGTCCTGTTAATCTGAATATTGTGTTGTGATGCCAATGCTTCAAGTTTTTTAATAATATCCTTTTGCTGATCCGCGTATTTTTTTTGGATTTCCGATAGTCTTTGCTGATAGGATTCATGTTCAAAGGCTTTGGGAAGTTCTTTTTTCAGATCATCAATTAACTTGTCCATGGTTTTGGAAAATCGGGTTGCTTTCCCCTTGGGAACAGAAATGGTTTTGGGATGATATTCATCCTTAAAATTATTGACCATGCACCAGTCCACGGGAGAGGGTAATTTTTTGGCATGCTGAGTGACGATATCTTTGATAATAGTTGATTTTCCGGTACCCTCTATCCCCGTAACAAACATATTATATCCCGGGCTTTTAATGTTCAGGCCAAACTCGATGGCCTGAACCGCTCGCTTCTGGCCGATGACTTTGTCCAGGGGATCAACTTCCGCAGTAGTCTTAAAAGTGAACATCTTTGGGTCACATATCGATCTGAGATTAGAAAATTTTATTTCACATTTCTTTTTCATAAGCTGCTCCTTTGGAAGGTGAATAAAATGAATGTCCGGATTAAACGTATTATTCCATTCGAGCGAAAGCCTTTAATCGTGAGTTACGGTATTAGTGCATTAAACTTTCAATTTGTCAATAGCTTAGCCCTTTGACTCTCTTATCTTCTTGACAAGATGGTGATTCGTCGATAGTTTAACAAGCAGTTAATTTACGCTTATTTCAGACCTACTTTAACAAACTCAACCTCTATAGTGGTTCTGCTTGAGACGGGATAAAATTTTGAGCCCCGCTTTGCGGGATGTACCACCTGATGCACTGAGTGATTGGGATCCGGTTAAATATTCAATACGGATTTAACCGGGCAGGCAAAACGTTGGTGTTTTTCAAAGATCTCAAACCCCAACCAATTGACGATATCTTTATCTATTGTCAGGAGGTGAAATTATGGCGGAAGATCAAGTTGGTGTGGTTATCAACTTTTACGCTAAACCCGGTGTCGCTGCCGTTAAGGTGACCCGTGGGATGATCAAAAAAGGGGACATTCTGAAATACAAGGGTTATACCACTGATTTTACCGAAACTGTTTCAAGTATGGAAATTGAAAATCAGTCTGTGGAGAAAGCACAAGAAGGAGATTTGGTCGGCGTTAAAGTACGGGAGAGGGTACGAGAAAACGATAAAGTATACAGGGTTATTGAATAACTCTTTGGCTGACCTCTGACTTTTTATGTTCGGTGGAACCTTTTTCAGAACTTGCTCTAAGTTTAAATCATTTAACCCGTATGATCGTTTTCCAATGCCTTCAAGAAAAGTACGGATAATTCTGTCAAAAAAATGCCACATATGTTCTTTGAGTGATATAAAGATATTTTTTTACCCTGAGTTCCACAACCGGGTAGTGTTTAAAAGCCTTAAGAGTTGCGTGTCGAGATAAAATTTTCAAGGCAAAATATTGCGTTGGCCCATTATCCCACGGAACCAAAAATGCAAAGTGATCGCTATATTAGTAAATTATATGGATATCTGTATGTTACGTCTTATTTATGCCTGATATGGACCTGCAATCTTTTTTTCTATTTTAAAATTATAGCCATTTGAAATTACCTTATAATATTGTAAGTATAGAGGAGAAGCGAAAATATAGATTTTTAACTGTTTAACATTCCTTGGCATGATTTCTGCTTACTTTTTTTGAGAATTATCAGCATTTAAAATAAGAATATAGATGCTTGATTGTTCGTATCCCATATCAAAGTGCGAATAAAAATGGAAAAAAACAAAAAAAGAATAACGATATGCCCCTCATGTGAATGCAGATACCGGACACCTGAATCTTTTCTGGGTCGCAAGGTATCATGCAAGAGCTGCGGCACTTCCTTTAAGATCGATTTTAAGGTTGAAAACAGGGAAAAAGAAAGCACCCAGGTTTCGATGTTAAAGGAAGGAGATATTGATACAATTTCCCAAGATGATGCCTACTTGGTTATGGGGAAGTTGGCCGTAAAATACAAATTTGTTGATGAAGAACAGATCCAGGAAGCATTGTCTATTCAAAAACAGGAGCAACTTGACGGGAATAAAGCACTTTTGGGAGAAATCCTGGTGGCGCAAGGGATGATGTCTCAGAACCAGCTGGATTTTCTTCTTTCTATCCAGAAGGTGATCGAAACAAGAAAGATGGATAGAAAATTCGGTATGATTGCTGTAAAAAATGACTTTGTAACTCAAGAGGATATTGAGCATGCTCTGATGGAGCAAAAAAAGAGTTATGAAAAGACCAAGACCGTTAAGATGATCGGGGACATATTGGTTGAATCGAATGTGATGACCAGGGATCAATGTGATGCGATTCTTAAAAAACAACAGAGGTTTGAGGAAATCGATACCACAGAGTCTGAAACGCCTGAGATGCCTGGTCCCCCTCGTACATCAGTAAATGATGACTATTTCGATTTGACTGTTTCAGAAGATAAGCTGAACGCATTTTTTTCAATAAATAAAGAAAGTACAGTTTCGTTCACTCTCCAGGACATTAAGGATTATCTCGAAGAAAAAGGGATCAAATATGGGATAGTAGACGATGAGAAAATATCGGACTACCTGGAGAATAAAGAAGGCTTGGATACACCATTAAAGGTCGCAGAAGGCAAATCCCCGGATACAGGCTCAGATGCCTCTATTAAATATTACTTTGATACAGATCCCTTAAAAATTGGCACTGTAAAAGATGGGGGGGCCATAGACTTTAAAGACAGGGGAGATATTCCTCAAGTTAAAAAAGGAGATCTTCTTGCCGAAAAAATTCCGGCTGTTGAAGGCGCGGCAGGACATGACGTATATGGTCGTTATCTAACTGTTTCGAAACCAAAAGATACAACTCTTCGGAAGGGAAAAGGGACTTCAATTTCCGAAGACAAACTTAAAATTTATGCAGAAACCGACGGTGTACCTGAGATTTCAGCCGTCGGTAAGGTCTACGTTTCACCGAGACTTGAAATTTCAGGGGGAGTGGGTTTAAAAACCGG
>JAOUGB010000208.1 GCA_029857875.1 Desulfobacteraceae bacterium
CAGTCTTTCCAAAGAGATGCAAGATTATGCAAAGACCACCAATGTCATCCTCGGCAAGTCTCTCTATTCGGATTCATGGCTTGAACTCTAATTGTTAATCAAAAATACGTTGTTAAAAAGCCTCTCCTTACGGAGGGGCTTTTTTTATTGAAGATTGACGGCTTCGTAAAAAGTCCAACTTCTTCGTTGCGCTGCATTACTCGTCACTGCGTCGTACGATAAGTACGCCTCATTCCTCGGAATTTGCGCGCCTTGAATTTGAAGCTTTTTACTTTGCCGTCGAATACTGACTTTTTACGAGTTCATCAAGATTGAAAATTTGAAGATTGTTTATTTGTCGGTTTCCAAGAGAAACACGCCGTCGCTACGCTGCACCGCAATCAAATGAGTTTACCCTGATAGCTGGTTGAAATAAACTTGAAAATAACGGCAATGTTTGATATTTTCAAGACATTGATGTTTGAGAAAATCGCCAATCATCAATCATCAATTATCAATCATCAATCAAATGGGGGGTCTGATGGTAGAATCAAAAGCCCTTGAAGTTAATATTGCCAGTTATTATGTTGACGTCACCATTGATGAAAAATATTCAGTTCTACAAGAGGTGATGTCCAAATATTACGGCATCATGGAAGGGTTTAATACTTTCCTTAAAGAACTTGCTCATCCTTATAAAAACTGGCAATTTATCGTTCAGGAAGCAAGGGTCTATTCTCTCGATTACTTTCATCTCCTTAAAAACCACCCCAAGGGACCTGAAGCTGCAGGACTGTTTGTCGATATTTTCACACAGGCAATTAATACAAAAATCGACTCAGAAGTCAGAGATGATGCTGTAGACAATTTTTTGCTTTTTATTCAAAAAGTTATAAAAGAATCTGGGGCTGACTATAAAAGATTCAAGCCGATCATTGATGATGCATTCGATCGTATCAGAAATTATGAGGCAGATGATTTCTTTTTATTTGTTAAAAGCTTTTATCAAATAAGGAAACTGGCCCAGGCGCTTTTAAATTATTCAACTGAAATGAATGAGGATTGTGAATCTGTCAATCGACTGCTTGTTAAATATTATGATCGTATATATGGATACTGGCTGAATGAAAAGGATCCTTGGGAATGGTTTAAAGAAGAGGCGGATAAAATTGACAGGCCGAAAAAGTTAAAGAGTTTTTTTAAAAATATTTCCCACGACCAGGTCAATCATCATAAGGTCAACCTTGAAAAGATAGCATCCTCTAAAGCCATAACATCGGAAGATACTCTGAAAAGACTGGTTGAACTTCCCGATTACACCCAATTTGTTGAAGCGTATCGTAAAATTCCTCAAAACCTTCTGGATATAAGTCCTAAAATCCATTTGGGCAATCGATGGAAGCTTATTTTCCTTTTCCATATTATGAATATTTCCGGTTTGTCGCTGATCCATGAGGAAGCTTTAAGGGACATCAACAGAACATTGAGCTGGCTTATTGCTCATGAAAGTAATCTGAATATTGGAAACTTGATTCATAAAACCTTTTCCATATTAAAAACACGAACCCGTGAGTACCCGGCAACAACACTCAACTGTATTCTTAATATGGGAAAAGGGGTATATAAAACAGATGACAGCGATCTCGTCAAATTTTTTATCGAATATGTCATTGATTTAGGATTTCAGTCACCGGGTATCAGCGGTGTCGGAAATGACTGGCAAATAAAAGTCAACCCCGCCCACATCCTTAATATCCGAACATGGATCGAGCTTATTGAACTCAATCCCATGTGGTCGACCCGGCTTCTTTCATATCTGATTATCCATCTGTCAATATGCGGTGTATTTATTAAGGATATAGACCTTTTTCCACGTGATATTACCAAATTGCTCAACAGCGGTATTGGGCCGGTATATAACTTGGTCAAACAGCTTTGCAGGCTTTTTCCAGTCTATTTTAATGTTATTGGTGCAGAAGGAAAACTTCGGGATATATCTACAAAAATTGACGAAATATCAGGTAGAAGGGATCGGTTAATTCATTTTTTAAGAAAGCAGAGCCATGTGGAAAGCAATAATCGGATCGTCGATTTTATGAAGGCAATCTTTAATTTCTGGGAAACAAAAGAAAAAGGAATTCTGGAAGCCTTTGTTCCGCCCAATATTTACACGGAAATCCATACCGAGGGACCGTACATCGACGACGTTCACAAAGTAATAACACGTTTTAAAGAAAAAGGGATATCTTTGCCGGACGGTCTTATCACACTTCAAGAAGATGAGATAAAGTCGGTTGTTGAAGGGGTTTCAGGCGTATCAAAGCAAGATTTGGAAAGGGTTGAACTTGCCATAACCTTATATAAACTCTTAGATCAGAAATACAATCTCAATTTTATCGAAATGGATAATTATCTTGCTCAACTCCAAGCCGAAGCCTTCCCGGATTTAAGCAAGTTGCATGATGCCTTAAAAGAGTCTGATGTAAGTAAAAAGATATACAAACTGCTCGAGTATCTGGAAGAGTTAAAAAAAATAATACTATCTGAACAGACCTATGAAATCAAAGAGGATATTTATAAAAAAAGACATATTACCATAGACATTCCCTCCATGTACGGCAGCTATCGTGAAAGAAAGTTTGACTCTCTTGGGCTCGCATTTCGAATAAAATCTTTGGTTAATGTACTTTTTGAAGATCTGGTAGATAATACAGATCTCAGCCTTATAACAAAAGCCACTTTTTATCAAATATACAACCGGTTAAGTTTGTTTTACAAAGCTTTGCAACTCGATGGAATTCCCTCGGTCGAAATTGAGCGCCAGCTTGACATGCTGGCCCAATCACTTGAAGCGAGAGAACTTACTTTTACGCAGTATCTTGACATCTTTAAGGGGTTCGCTCTGGCTGTAAGGAATATCATCAACGATTATTTTAATAATATTCATGGTGAAAATCTGAACCAGATTCTATCTCAGATACCTATGGAGGAGATTCTGCCGAAATACCTCCCGTTGAGGGGCACAATTGATGATGAAAAGCTGAAACACAGAGTGTCTGAAATTTTCTTCCGGGATCGGATTGCTTTTTCTTTGGGACTTCAGCAACTCGATCTGTTTTTAAGCCGAATTCTGAACACCCTCTTTCAGCAGGCCAATAAACTCCCTAAGGATAAACTGCATCATCTGCTTCTTTATGATCCTAAAAGGGCGATGACATCTATGAATAAAATTCCCAGGTTGGTTTCCGGAATCATTCATCTGGGAAGCAAAGGACTGAATCTTGTTAAACTGAAGAATTTCGGAATGCCGGTTCCCCCTGGTTTTATTATTACGACCGAGGCGTTCCGATGTAGAGAAATAATAGACGGTTATTTGCCGGCCAAACAAAATTTCAAGGATCAAATTTTGCGGCAAATATCCGACATCGAAAAAATAAGCGGCAAAACCTTTGGTGACCCTATGAATCCCTTGCTCTTATCAGTAAGAAGCGGGTCTGCCATTTCACAACCCGGAATGATGGATACGTTTCTTAATGTTGGGATGAACGAGGAGATTGCAACAGGCATTGAAGAACGCACTGGTAATGCGTGGTTTGCCTGGGATAGTTATCGCCGGTTTCTGCAATGTTACGGCATGTCTTCAGGACTGGAAAGGGATGATTTTGATGCGGTTATCAGTGAATTGAAGCGAAGAGCCGGTGTCCAGTTTAAAAAGGAACTTACCGGTTTGCAGATGCGAAAAGTGGCCATGACTTACAAAAGTATGATCATCAATTCGGGGACAGATGTTATCGACAACCCCTTTGAACAGCTATATTTTACGATTAAAAAGGTCTTCAGTTCCTGGGAGGGTCCCAAAGCGAGAACATATCGTAAGATTATGGGGATATCCAATGACTGGGGAACAGCCGCTACTGTACAAGAAATGGTTTTTGGAAACGTTTCCCAGCAATCTGGTACCGGCGTCTTCTTTACACATAATCCCAGATGGTCAGAGGACAGCCTGAGGCTGTGGGGTGATTTCACCATCGGAAATCAGGGTGAAGATGTCGCTTCAGGCCTGGTAAATACATTGCCGATATCGATTATACAGCAGGATATTGAAATGCGAGAAACAGACATCACCCTTGAAAGTCATTTTCCCGAGATTTACAAGGCATTAAAAAGTCTGGCGAACGAATTGATCCATGTAAGGGGATGGAGTCCTCAGGAGATGGAGTTTACTTTTGAAAGCCCTCGCGCTGAAGATCTGTACCTGATGCAAAGTCGGGACATGACCATACGTGAACGAAAGAAAGTTTTAACATTTGATCTTGATGATATTACGAAAGATAAATTGCTGGGGCATGGTGTCGGTGTCAGCGGCGGAGCCATGAGCGGGCGGATCGTTTTTGATCTGGAAGAGATCGACCAATGGAAAAACAGGGAGCCCGAAACGTCTTTAATTCTTGTAAGAGGGGATACTGTTCCTGATGACATTAGGGAGATCTATGCAGCGGACGGCCTTTTAACGGCCCGTGGCGGGGTAACGTCTCATGCCGCTGTTGTGGCCTACCGATTGGAAAAAACCTGTATTGTGGGATGTGGCAACCTTGTCTGCAACGAAAAGGAAAAGAACTGTCGATTTGACGACGTAGAGTTTAAATCCGGGGACTATTTAAGTATTGACGGCAGGGAAGGATCGGTTTACCGAGATTTGATACGGGTTAAAGAAACCTAACTAGTGCCCATCCATAAATGGTCTTTTTGCCCAATCTCTGCGTTATGCTCAAAAAATAATCCTCGGAATATCAACTATATGCCTGTGGTTATTTTTTTCGCATGCCTTGATCTTGAACAAAAATCCTAATTTATGGATGGACACTAAATAATAGAATAGAAAATGATCCATCCAAGAAGGAAAGGGAATTCGCATGGAAACCGAAAAACATAGTGGATTGAAGCTTGGTATCAACGGATTTGGCAGAATCGGAAAGCTTACCCTCTGGTACCATGTGGGAAGAAAATATTTTAGTGAAATTGTCGTTAATATCGGTCGAGCGGTGGGTACATCCTTGGAAGACATTGGGCACTATACAGAACGGGATTCAACCTATGGCTTACTTCATGGATTTTTATACGGCCAAACAGCGAAATCTTTGATCAGTGATATGGATGAGAAAACCGGGACTATGAACATTGATGGCGTCAAGGTTCGTTTCTTGAGGTCGTCCAGAAATCCGGCTGAATTGAACTGGAAAAACTATGGTGTGAAGCTGGTTGTCGATA
>JAOUGB010000209.1 GCA_029857875.1 Desulfobacteraceae bacterium
TTACTGGTGCCGAGGGACAGAATCGAACTGCCGACACGGGGATTTTCAGTCCCCTGCTCTACCGACTGAGCTACCTCGGCATGACCTTGAAAGAATCAAAAATTATTAGACCTCCCTTTTTTTGTCAAGATTTTTTTTGGCTCATATCACCAAAAAGATATTGCAGCAAAACACACGCTCCAACGGTGGCTGTTTCAGCCCTTAAGATTCGAGGTCCTAATCCGACGGTGATAAATCCACGATCCCCGGCTTTTTCAATTTCCTTCTGGGTGAACCCCCCTTCAGGTCCAATAAGGGCAAAAACGGTATCAATTTGCTCACCGGATTCCAACAGGTTGGCACGAACAGGCTGTAATTCATCTTCCCAGAAAGCGACCTTAAGGTCGCAAAACTGACCCAGATTCAACATTTCTTCAAAGGATACGGTTTCACCAATTTCCATGATACGCCCTCGTCTGCACTGTTTGAGGGCTTCTTTTGCAATTTTTTCCCAGCGTTTCGTGCGTGCCAAAAGCTGTTTTTTATCAGGCCTGGGGACAGATCTCTCGGCAATAAAAGGTATCCATTTTACGATGCCGAGTTCACTGAGCTGCCGGACAAGACCATCCATTTTTTTTTCTTTTAAAAATGCCTGGGCAACAATAATTTTAAGCGGCGATTCTGCAGTTGACGGAAAGCGGCGAATAAGCGACACCCGAACCCTTCCGGGAGATAAATCAATGATTTTGGCTTCGTATTCAAATCCTTTACCGTCGAACAGCCCGATTTTATCACCGGGCTTCATGCGCAAAACAGTCTTTATATGTCGGGCATCAGGACCGGTAATACTTAATATTGAATCTTCATGTTCCGATTTTTCAATGAAAAAGTAGCGCATACAGCCTTTTACACCTCAAACAGGTCGACTGTAAATCATTTTTTTCTATGCTTTTCCTTCATAAAATCGTTTAAAGATTTTATGAAACTCCCGCAGGTGAACCCTCCGGAGGCGGGTAAACCTGCAGGATCTCATAAGTGAAAGGTTAAGATTCATACTCGACAGTTTTGTACGTGTTAATGTCGAGCATCTAATTTACTTATTAGTATCTTGACACGCCTTATACCATGTGATAAATTTTCGAGAATTATAGGGTGTTTGTTTGAAAATGACACTTCGTGGCGAACGGGAGAGCGGATATGACTGAGCCAAATGAACCGGACAAGAAAAATAACGAAACCGAATCAACGAAAGACGAAGCGATCATAGAGCTTAAAGAAGAGATTACAGATGCGCGAACAGGCGATGAGGAAATTATCGATCTCCTAGAAGCTACCGAGGAACAGGAACCAGTGGAAGATGAAGCGATCATAGAGCTTAAAGAAGAGGCAGCAGAGGAACCAACAGGTGACGAGGAAATTATCGATCTCTTAGAAGCTGCCGAAGAATCACCCAAAGAAGCTCTAGATGAAAGCATTGATACCGAAGAACAAAAACCGACGGAAGATGATACGTATATAGATTTAACCGTAACAATCAGTGAAACTCCCCGGGAAATCAAAGACATTGATGAGCCTATTTCGGAGGCGGCCGACGTTTCGCAAGAATTCGATGATATCGATGAATTAGACAACGACCTTATAAAGGAATCCCATGATTTTACTGATGAATTTGATACGGCCGCGATAACGGATGAGGCGTCGGATGATGATTTTGCTGATTCACTAGGCATTGAACTCGATTCTAAGGAAGATATTTCAGGAGATCTTTTTGAGCCTGACAGTATAACGGACGAAAAAATAGAAGCAGCTTTGGAACGTGTCATTAAAAAGGTGTTTTATGAAAAAATCGACCGTCTTCTTGCAGAGGCAATTGAAAAAACGGTTAAAAAAGAAATAGAAAAATTGAAAAAAGCGCTGCTTGAAGACTCACCTGATGGTGAAAAATAATTGTTTCATTTCGACAAGATTTACACCTCCATCGAGCGAAAGTCGAGGAGCCCCATATCCGCGGCATCAAGGGCGAAGCCGTAGTCGTCTACTGCGAGCCCTTGATAACAAAGGAGATGGGGCATCATCGGCTTTCCCGAAGGGTAAACAAAAACGAGATAAAATAACAGAATTCATATCTCACTAATGGTAGAAATATTAATACTTAGCCAAACCATTAGAATACTCATTGAAATAGATATATTATAATCGTTCTCGGTTTTGTTTACGCTCAATTGAGGTTATATTCTGCCTGATCGATCTGCTTACAACCAAAAATCAAATGAAAAAAAACCGGGGATTATTTAATAATCCCCTTTTCAATTTGATTCATATGCATCAATATGTCACGATCAAATCAGCGCTTATTGATAATTGTTGTGTATTTTAGGTTAGATTAAGGAGTAAAAACATATGAGTTCCGATCTTCTTGACAAAGGTTATAACCCACATGATGTGGAAAAACGATGGTACGATTTCTGGGAAAAAGAACGATTGTTTTCGGCCAGTGAGTCGGAAAGCGCTCAGAAATGTTATTCCATTGTCATACCGCCACCCAATGTTACCGGTGTCCTTCACATGGGACATGCATTAAACAATACATTACAGGATATTCTCTGTCGCTACAGAAGACTGCGAGGGGATAATGTTCTTTGGATGCCGGGTACGGATCATGCCGGCATCGCCACCCAGAATGTTGTTGAAAAAAAGCTTGCAAGCGAGGGGTTGGACCGTCACCAGGTTGGCAGGGAAAAATTCATTGAAGCGGTCTGGGAGTGGCGCAGTGAGTATGGCAATGCGATTATCAATCAGCTCAAACGTCTTGGCGCTTCGTGTGATTGGGACAGGGAGCGTTTCACAATGGACGAAGGGCTTTCAAGAGCCGTCCGAAAGGTCTTTGTAACACTCTATCAAGAAGGTCTCATTTACCGTGGCAATTACATTATTAACTGGTGCAACCGCTGCCATACAGCGCTTGCAGACTTAGAAGTGGAACACGAACTTCATAACGGTTTTTTGTATCATATCCGATATCCCTTTTCAGACGGAAAAGGGAATGTCGTTATCGCAACGACCCGGCCTGAAACCATGCTGGGCGATACGGCAGTGGCTGTAAATCCGGATGATGAGCGCTATCAAGGCCTCGAATCTCAAAAAATAATGCTTCCTCTGATGAACAGAGAGATCCCCATCATCAAAGACAAATATGTCGATATGTCTTTTGGCACCGGCGCCCTCAAAATTACCCCGGCCCATGATCCCAATGACTTTGAAATCGGAAACCGGCATAACCTTGAACGGATTAAGGTCATCGATGATAACGGTCTGATGACACCGGAGGCCGGAAGATTTGAAAACATGGACCGGTTCCAATGCAGGGAGGCTGTGGTTGACGCACTTAAAAAAGAGGGTCTTTTTGAAAAAATCGAGCCCTATCAACACAATATCGGTCACTGTTATCGGTGCCACACCATCATTGAACCCAATTTGTCAAAGCAGTGGTTTGTCAAAGCCAAACCTCTTGCTGAAAAAGCCATCGATGCGGTCAAAAACGGCGATACTCGAATCGTCCCTGAAATATGGACGAAAACATACTTTGAATGGATGAACAACATAAAAGACTGGTGTATTTCAAGGCAGATATGGTGGGGGCATCAGATTCCGGCATGGACATGTGAAACGTGCAATGAAGTTGTCGTTGCCATGAATGCACCTGGTACATGTCCGGCTTGTAAAGGAACAGATCTTATACAAGATACAGATGTTCTGGATACCTGGTTCAGCTCTGCTTTGTGGCCTTTCTCCACCATGGGGTGGCCGGATGAAACACCGATACTAAAATTGTTTTACCCCACATCTGTTCTAGTCACCGGTTTCGACATCCTCTTTTTCTGGGTCGCCCGAATGATGATGATGGGAATTCATTTTATGGGGGACGTGCCGTTTAAGGACGTTTATGTACATGCCCTGGTACGCGATGAAGACGGCAAAAAAATGAGCAAATCAACAGGAAACGTCATCGATCCTTTAAGCGTTATCGACAACTATGGAACCGATGCATTCCGTTTTACTCTGGCCGCATTTGCAGCCCAGGGCAGAGATGTTAAAATGTCTGAAAAGCGTGTTGAAGGCTATAGAAATTTTATCAACAAGATCTGGAATGCAGCCCGGTTTGCGCTGATGCACATCGACAAAGAACATAAAAATATACCCTATGAATCTCTTTCTCTGGTTGACAGATGGATTTTATCCAGACGCTATCATGTTGCCGACAAAGTTTCCCAGGCTCTTGACAGCTACAGGTTTAACGATGCTGCCGGAGTGCTCTATAACTTTGTCTGGCATGAATTCTGCGACTGGTACCTTGAAGCCATTAAACCCACCCTGTATGGAAAAGAGGGAACGGATCGCAAGGAAGCCACATTGAGCGTTCTATGGCGCGTTTTTCATGACACGCTGATTCTACTTCATCCTTTTATCCCCTTTGTTACGGAAGAAATTTGGGATAAGCTTCCAGGGACCAAAGACTCCATTATGAAATCCATATTTCCGTTAGATGCCGTCGATAGCGGTCTTTTTAGGGATATGGAAGCAGAATCAATAATGGGGCTTATCTCAGGAATCATATCCGGAATCAGAAACATAAGAGGAGAGATGAATATTTCCCCCTCTCTATCGCTGGCCGTTAGCGTCCATTCACAGGAAGAATCCACACGGGGAACCATAGAGCAGTACAAAGACATGATTATTAATCTGGCAAGGCTTAAATCCTTGTCTGTGGAAAATACGGGCCAGAGACCAAAATCAGCGGCAACAGCTGTTGTCGATAACGCGACGATCTTTGTTAACTTAGAAGGAATCATCGATTTTGCCCAAGAAATTAACCGCCTTGATAAGGAGATCAACAAACTGAACAATGAGTTAAGCATTGTTTCAAAAAAACTCAGAAATGAGGACTTTCTCAGCAAGGCACCCAAAGATGTGGTCGAGAAAGTTAAAGAAAAACAAGAATCTCTCATGGAGAAGCAGCAAAAGCTTCAGACGAATTTGGATAAAATTAAGGAACTTGAGTCTTAGAGCTCTAATTCATAAATACGATGACGTATTTTTATGTAGACAATAGTCTGCATAAGCTGAACCCTAAAAGTTTGAAGTGCCTAAAGTGAGCTAAAGTTGAGGAACGCGCTTTCAGCGCGATCAATTATAATTAAAATTGATAGAATACCTTAACTTTAGGCACTTTAGTTCACTTTAGGC
>JAOUGB010000210.1 GCA_029857875.1 Desulfobacteraceae bacterium
CAACAGCGACGATGATTATGGTTTTCTCGCGGGCGCGCATTACGATGTTTTTGAAAATACCCGCATTAGAGGTTCTGCGGCCCGCAAAATCCGGTTTCCGTCCATTCGCCAGCTTTACGAAGAGGACACCGGGAATCCGGACTTAAAGCCCGAAAAGTCTTATAATTACGAACTGGGAATTGAGCAGCGGCTTTTTGAACGCACCACCCTTTCGCTGACCGGATTTTATATTGATGTTAAGGATTACATTGAAAAGGTAGATTCTACAGATACTTTCGAAAACAACGAAAAGTATCGTTTTCAGGGCGTGGAACTGATCGCCGAGACCCGGTATTTTAAAAATCTTATGCTACGTGCCGGTTACACGTTTATGGATACCAAGGACAAGTCACCAGATACCGAAAAGGAAGAATTGCAGTACAGACCGGAACACAAGCTGACGTTTGAAACCCAATATGTTATCGGTTTCGGGCTTTCCGCTTATGCCAGCGTCATGTACGTAGCTGACCAGTACTTTTATTCACGGAATACACCGCTGGAAAAGCGAAAACTGAACGACTATACATTGGTGGATTTCAAACTGAACCAGGCTTTTCTGAAAAAGCGGTTGCATATTTATTTGGGCGTGGACAATCTGTTTGACCGGGATTATGAAGAGGCCTACGGCTTTCCCCGGCCGGGCAGAACCTTGTATGTTGGAACTGAATATCATTTTTAAGGAGAACACGATGAAACAAATATTCTTGGTTGTTGTTGCGATAATAGGTTTCCATATGCCGGCCTATGCGCTTTCAGAACATGAAGTTGTTTCCATTCAAATTCCGGACATGCGATTCTACGCTGTAAAAGCCATTACGCCTGTGCCAGAAGGTCGAATGGATTTGCTTGCCGCCGGACAGATTAAACAAAAAGATCGGAATGATGCATTGATTATCGCTTTTTCGATCATGAACGGCAAATATAAAGAAATAAGCCGGGAAGTTTTCAGTATCGGACCCAAAAATGCTGACAATAAAACCCGGATTCGTTCTCTGGTTTGCATCCAAGCGCCATCAACCAACCAATACCTTATTGTTGTCAACGGGAAAGCCGGTCCTGAAAACCGGGAAGTCGGTTTTATCCGTTCGTATGTATTTAATGGTGCATTCAAGCTAAAGGACAGCATCGAATTTTCGGATTCCGGAACGTCATATACCCATGGATACCCGCTCATTCAGGCCGATATCAATAAAGATGGGAAAAATGAGATTATTTGCGGTGGTTTTTCAGGGAGTAATGACCGGGATCACGCCGACATCAGATTTTTTTCAATTGGGGAAAATGGAAACCTTTCCCCTCTAAAGGGGTTTCAAACAAACCAATTAAACACTTTTCGGCTGCGGGTAAATGCTTTGGCTGCGGGAGACCTGAACCAAGATGGCACGCAGGAAGTAGCGGCCGCCGGCCGGACTGTTGAAAACGATATCGAACATGCCGCTTTTGTGGTTTTTTCAGATCAGACCCTGATTTGGAAACAACTGAATGACCTCGGTACCTGCCGGTACCGGTATGCCATGGTTACAGACATGACCGGAGACGGGCACCCGGAACTGGTTCTTGGCGGACGCATTGATCAGGGGGGTACTTCCTATGCGCTGCTGGATATCTGGCAAGCACATAACAAGGATATGAACCTCATCTCACGGTACCGCTTTACCGGAGCCGGTTCTACAAGACTGCGGGTAGTGGAACCGATGCCTGCGGGGTTCCCAGGGCGTCTGATCATCGGAGGGCGCCAGGAAACCCTCCATAATGACCGTATGAAATGGAAAGGGTTTCTCCAGCAGATGACCTTCGAATCCGGCACCCTGTTCCCTTGCTCAAAACCGATCATTTTGGATAAGGATTGGGAAACCCGGGTTCGGACCATGGACATTTGCAATAACGCTCTGATTATTGCAGGATTTACGGAAGACAAAACCAAGGCATCCACAGCCTTTATTTCCATTTATCCGTTGAGATAACAAGGCACCCCAGACAGAAAGAGAATATTGAAATAGTCCAGATCCGGTGATCAATAGCTATATGCAATCAGGGCCAAGTTCGGATCGTCAGACATATCTTAGGATGTCCGGCCGGCTGATATCCTGGGCGTCCCACAAGCGATCAAAGGTTTTGACAAGCCAGATTTTTGTGAGGTATTCTTAATTTATCCCAAAAGATACCAAACATGATGTAATAAATGGATATCTTAAAAACGATCTCGACTTGATATCTACAGTCCGAGTTTGATATCTATTGGTTTTACTGGATTTCATGTCGTGGCAAGAAACATGTGATTTGAGAAGTGAAGGGAAAATCACAAAATATAGTGCTCACCTTCCTATACTTACTGAACCCTGCCGAAAATGTCAGATTTTTTTACAATATGCAAAGGTTCCTATCTTAGAATTTATATCGAAAATGAGTTTCACGGTCTAAGATTGCCATAACTTTATGAGATTTTTATGTTTTTAAGAAAGCTCAAGTAGATATTAAGTGGCACGTAACTTGCTTTAATTTGACCGAAATATGATGTGTATCCCTTTTTGTAAAATGACTGCTGAAGGTTTATATGCTATTTCCGATATCAGGGGTTGAAGTAAATCCAATCATTCCCTTCATGGTGGCTTTTTTTGTTTCTTTTTTCACTTCTATGGGTGGGGTCTCCGGTGCATTTCTCCTTTTGCCTTTTCAGGTGAGTTTTTTGGGTTATACCGCACCATCGGTAAGCGGAACGAATCAAGTTTTCAACATCGTGGCAATTCCAAGCGGCGTTTATCGTTATATCAAAGAAGGCCGAATGCTCTGGCCGTTAACATGGGCCGTCATTATCGGCACGTTGCCGGGAGTTTTTATCGGTGCGTGGGTTCGGATCGAATATTTGCCGAATCCTAAAAACTTCAAATTTTTTGTCGGTTTTGTTCTACTTTATATTGGTTGGCGCCTGTTGATGGACGTAGTTAAGTCTAAAAACAAGCACAAGGGTAAAGCTTCACCATCCGGTCCGGTTTCATCCCATGTTGTAGATGTGAAAACTTCCACAGCAAGACAAGTAAAATTTGAATACGATGGTGAGATCTATACGTTTTCGCCGCCAATAATTTATGCCCTCTGTTTTCTGGTCGGTATCGCAGGGGGAATCTACGGAATAGGCGGCGGCTCAATCGTTGCGCCTTTTTTTGTGGCCATCATCGGCCTTCCGGTCTATACCGTTGCCGGGGCAGCGCTAATGGGAACATTTATTACTTCCGTAGCGGGAGTGATCTTCTATCAATTTCTGGCACAATTTTATCCGGACATGTCAATAGCACCAGACTGGTGGTTGGGTGGATTATTCGGAACCGGTGGGATTTTAGGAATGTATTTAGGTGCTCGAACGCAAAAATTCGTTCCAGCCAAAATTATCAAAGGAATATTGTGTATCTGCATCCTTTTTGTCGCAGGGAAGTATATTTTAGGCTTTTTCATATAACATCGACAAGCTCTATAATTGATCCTGTTATAACAGCTCACCCAAACCAATTATCGAGAAAGCGTGAAATTTCATAAGTCAGACATATCCCAGGGTTTCTGGCCGGCTGATATCCTGGGAGTTCCTCAAGCAATCAAAGGTTTTGACAAGCCAGATTTTGTTACGTATTATCTCAATATATCAGTGGTTATGTGATATTTGGTTTTTTGGCAACTCATTGCATTTAAAATGGACAACATTATAAAAGCGATAATATCCGGCTCCGTATAATCAATTGACAGCGAATTTGAAGATTTTGTTGGAGTCAAGCGAATGTCAAATCAGAAACCACTTCATGACCTAATAGATGGCCGATTGGCCTTATTTCAAGAATTTCTTAAACACCCTCTTCAAATCGGATCGGTCATCTCAAGTTCTCGTTTCCTTGAGTACCGTGTTGTGGAGACCGCGGGGATCAGTTCTGCCAAGACCATAGTAGAGCTGGGTCCTGGCACGGGAGGCACGACACGGGCGATACTGAAAGCAATGGCACAGCGCTCTAAGCTCCTAAGTATCGAAAACAATCCACATTTACACACTTTGGTGAGTCGCATCAAGGACGATCGACTTATTGCTCACCTTGGCAACGCTAATGGTCTAAAGAAAATCCTCTCGATGTACGGACTAGATACCCCGGAGGTCCTGATTTCTGGTATTCCCTTTTCCACCATGAGCCACGTTTCAGGATCTCAGATCCTTGAGACGATCTCGTCAGTGCTCGCACCAGGGGGACGCTTCGTTGCGTACCAGGTGAGCAAGCGTGTCGCCTGCCTGTGCCAGCCCATCCTCGGACCAGGGCAAATGGAGGTAGAACTTTTAAACATACCGCCACTTCGAGTTTACCGGTGGGAGAAGAATCGCGCCTAAGAATGGGCTCAACGATAGCTGGCATTCCGCCGAGACTCATACCAACTGGTCGAAACCACATTTATATATATCCAACACATTGCGATTTGGAAAACCTTTGATCTCTGCAATGAACTACGGTCAGTATAATTAAGGTGCGGATAAAGAAAAACTTCGTTTCAATCCTAAATCTCAATCTAAGGTAAATCCGAGAAATCAGTAAGTCAGACTTATCTCAGGATTTCCGACCAGTTGATATCCTGGGAACTCCACAAGCGATCAAAGGTTTTGACAACTCCGATTTTCGTAAGGTTATCTTGATAAATCACAACCAATGCCAGAGCTGAGATCAGGATTGGATATATTAAAAACGATCTCGACTTAATATTTTCAGTTCTAAATCGATACTTGTTGACAAGTGATTTTTAAGTGAGGTTTTGAACATAATGAGCAGTTGTTACAAGCAGAAATGTTTTACGTAAATAGACTCTTATAATCACAAAAGATATACATGATATGTCTTTAACCTACTACAATGTGTTGTTTTTGTAATTTCCTTGACAAGTTAGCAAAACTGTGAAAAATAATGGTTGGAAAAATTC
Organism: Desulfobacteraceae bacterium; assembly: GCA_029857875.1. Lineage (GTDB taxonomy): Bacteria > Desulfobacterota > Desulfobacteria > Desulfobacterales > UBA11574 > UBA11574. The sequence continues at coordinate 4,981 of JAOUGB010000210.1, forward strand.
CTGTTATCAACCAGTTAACCTTCACCTTCAAGCTGGTTCTCTTTTCTGATATCTTAATTACTTTTTTACCTGATGCTCGTTCAATTTTGGCTTACCTTGATGCTTTGACAATTAGGTCTTTTTAATTTCTTATACAAAAGGAAAGCGTATGTGACTATTTTGAACCCCATTTCTGAATAGAGGTGGGGTTTTTTGTTTGAATTGATACCGATTAGATATCACAAGGACAGCTATTAG
>JAOUGB010000211.1 GCA_029857875.1 Desulfobacteraceae bacterium
TCGAGTCAATGAATATGGTTTTATCGAAACACCCTACAGTGTTGTTAAAGATGCCACTGTGCTGAAAGATGTCAAGTTTCTTACTGCTTTTGAAGAAAAAGAGCACCCTATTGCCCAGGCCAACGCGCAGCTGGACGAAGATAGAAAATATGTCAATCCGTTGGTAACGTCAAGGGTTGCGGGAGAGTTCATGATGATCAAGGCGGAGGATATTGAACTGATGGATATTTCTCCTAACCAGCTTGTGAGTGTTTCTGCATCCCTTATTCCGTTCCTTGAAAATGATGACGCCAACAGGGCATTGATGGGGTCGAACATGCAGCGTCAGGCGGTTCCTCTGATTGTTAACAAGGCACCTTTAGTGGGTACCGGTATTGAAGGGGTGGTGGCAAAAGATTCAGGTGTTACGGTGGTTACACGACATGATGGTACTGTGGTGCATGTGGATGCTTCCCGGATTGTTATCAGGCATGAAGATAATGATGACGACAAGGTCTCTAAAATGCCGGTTACGGTTTACAACCTCTCAAAATTCATCCGTTCCAATCAGAATACTTGCTTTAATCAACGTCCTATTGTCAGAAAAGGACAAAAGGTAGAAGCCGGGCAGATCATTGCAGACGGTCCGGCTACGGACCATGGCGAACTTGCTCTTGGGAAAAACATCACTGTGGCATTTATGCCTTGGGGCGGTTATAATTTTGAGGATTCGATTCTCGTGGGTGAAAGACTTCATCGGGACGGCGTGTATACTTCTGTTCATATTGAGGAGTTTGAGGTCGTTGCCCGAGATACCAAACTGGGCAAAGAGGATATCACGCGAGACATACCAAACGTAGGCGAGGAAGCCTTAAAGGAGTTGGATGAAAGCGGTATTATCAGGCTTGGTGCTGAAGTGGTGCCGGGAGATATACTGGTCGGTAAGATTACGCCCAAAGGTGAAACACAGCTTTCACCTGAAGAAAAACTTCTACGGGCTATTTTCGGTGAAAAAGCCGGAGATGTGAAGGACACTTCTTTGCGGGTGCCACCCGGCGTTCAGGGGATTGTCATTGATGCCAAAGTTTTTTCAAGACGAGGTGTTGAAAAAGATGATCGTGCCCGGTGGATCGAAGATAGCGAGATCGCTTCCCTTGAAAAAGAAAGAGATGATAAGCTTACCGTTATTCAGGATGTGGTTCGCACAAAGCTTGAACAATTGATAGTGGGTCAAAAATGTATTTCAATCCTCAAAAAAGGAAAAAACGTTCTGATTGAAAAAGGTGATAAAATAGATTCCAAAATGCTGGCCAAGATACCCGTGGCTCAGTTGGAAGGCATTGTATTAGAGAACCCACAGCTCACGGAGAAGGTCCATGACATTCTTGAACGATATCGGGATCAATGTGAAATTTGCAGGGACACATTTGAGCAGCAAGTGGGCCGATTTGAAAAAGGTGATGACCTTCCTCCAGGCGTCATCAAACTTGTAAAAGTCTATGTTGCCATGAAGCGTAAGTTATCCGTCGGTGATAAAATGGCCGGTCGTCACGGCAATAAAGGTGTCGTGTCGAGAATTCTTCCCCAGGAAGACTTGCCCTATTTTGAAGACGGCACACCGGTTGATATGATATTGAACCCGCTGGGAGTGCCTTCCCGAATGAATGTCGGCCAGGTTTTGGAAATACATTTAGGTTGGGCTGCCAAAGGTTTAGGCGATCAACTCAACAGGTTGCTTGAAGAACAAAAGATAGGCGCCCTGCGCGATAAAATTAAGAAAATATTTGACGATCCGTCCGTGCAGGAGATGATCGACGGCTTTGACGATAAAGAGGTGTGCGAATTTGTGGAAGATTATAAAGATGGTGTCCATATGGCCACACCGGTTTTTGACGGCGCCAAGGAGGCGGAAATAAAATCTCTTTTAACAGAATCAGGGCTCAGCCCAACCGGTCAGACAACACTATATGACGGCCGTACCGGAGAGCCCTTTAAGGAAAAGATTACTGTTGGGACAATGTATGTGTTGAAATTACACCATCTTGTGGATGACAAGATCCATGCCAGATCCATAGGCCCTTATTCTCTGGTAACACAGCAGCCGCTGGGTGGAAAGGCACAGTTTGGCGGTCAGCGTCTTGGCGAGATGGAAGTATGGGCCATGGAAGCTTATGGTGCCGCACATGCTCTGCAAGAATTTTTAACAGTGAAATCAGATGATATGGCTGGCAGGACTCGCATGTACGAAAAGATCGTAAAAGGGCAAAATACGCTGGATCCGGGCTTACCCGAGTCATTTAAAGTACTGACAAAGGAATTAAAGAGTCTGGGTTTGGATATAACCCTTTTAGAAGGAAAACAATAAAACAGGGAAAAATAAATGGAAACGTTATACGATTTCTTTGCCAAACCCACCGATCCTGAGCTTTATTCTGGAATCAGGATTGCACTGGCATCCCCGGAGCAGATTTTAAAATGGTCTCACGGAGAAATTAAAAAACCAGAGACCATCAACTATCGAACCTTTAAACCTGAGCGAGACGGCCTTTTTTGTGCCAAAATTTTTGGTCCCACTAAGGATTATGAGTGCAACTGCGGCAAGTATAAGCGTATGAAGCACAGGGGCGTCATATGTGAGAAATGTGGTGTGGAGGTTATCCAGTCCAAGGTTCGGAGGGAACGGATGGCACACATTGAACTGGCCGCGCCTTGTTCTCATATTTGGTTTTTAAGAAGCCTTCCGAGCAAGATTGGCAATCTGCTGGATATGACTCTGAAAAACCTTGAAAAAGTAGTTTATTTTGACAGCTACATTGTCATTGACCCAATGGACACAGACCTTAGTCCCTGTCAACTTTTATCTGAAGAAAAATATAGAGAAGCACGCGAGATTTACGGGACAAGGTTTGAAGCTGGTATCGGTGCGGAAGCTGTTAAGAAGCTCTTGGAGAAGATAGATCTAGAATCATTATATAAGGAATTAAGAACTGAAATTAACGCTACCGGTTCTGTAGCAAAACGGCAGAAGCTTTCCAAACGACTCAGGATTATTGATTCATTCAGACGTTCAGGAGTTGATCCGGCCTGGATGATCATGGACGTAATACCCGTTCTTCCGCCGGATTTGCGGCCCCTTGTACCCCTTGAGGGAGGGAGATTTGCAACATCTGATCTCAATGACCTATATCGAAGGGTCATTAACAGAAACAACCGGTTAAAACGCCTTATCGAACTGAAGGCTCCTGACATTATTGTTCGAAACGAAAAGAGGATGCTTCAAGAGTCGATGGATGTTCTCTTTGACAATGGTCGGCACGGAAGAGCGATTATGGGGACGAATAAGCGTCCGTTAAAATCTCTAAGTGACACATTAAAAGGAAAGCAGGGACGTTTCAGGCAGAACTTGCTGGGTAAAAGGGTCGATTATTCCGGACGTACCGTTATTACCATTGGACCCAATCTGAGATTGCATCAGTGCGGCCTCCCAAAGAAGATGGCGTTGGAGATGTTCAAGCCATTTGTTTATTATCGTTTAGAGCAGAAAGGGCTCGTTTCTACGGTAAAAAGCGCTAAAAAGATGGTTGAACGTGAAGTCCCGGAAGTCTGGGATACACTGGATGAGGTGGTAAAAGAGTATCCGGTCCTTTTAAACCGGGCACCTACCTTACACAGATTGGGTATTCAAGCTTTTGAGCCGATTCTTATTGAAGGAAAGGCCATCCAACTTCATCCATTGGTTTGCACGGCATTTAATGCGGACTTCGATGGTGATCAGATGGCTGTTCATATACCGCTTTCCGTAGAAGCTCAGATAGAAGCAAGGGTATTGATGCTGTCCAGCAACAATATTCTTTCTCCGGCAAACGGCAATCCCATTATTGTGCCGAGCCAGGATATTGTTCTTGGAATATATTATATGACCAGGGGAGTGACCGGATCAAAAGGCGAAGGCAAAATATTTGCCAATCCTGAAGAGGTTCGATGTGCTTACGATGCCAAGGCAATAGATCTTCATGCTAAAATTACGGTTCGAATCGACGGGGAAAGATATGATACGACCGTTGGACGCATCCTTTTGTGGGAAATCATACCCAAGGACAACATTGTGATGGTGCGCCATATCAAAGTTTTTGAGGAAGAAGAGGCCACGGCTGTTTTTGAAAAACTAAAGTCCGGTGCGGATTTTGTCGAAATGGTGGCCCAATTTTCCAAGGGACTTGATCGGGAAAATGAAGGTCTTATCGGTCTGTTTAGAAAGGACGAATTCAAACGGATTTTCAGTGTTTCGGATGAGGACAATGATAACGTCTTTGCCCTTGAAGAAGGTGAAACAAGTGGTGTTATTTTTGCGGATGACGCCTACCATATTTTTCAAATGGTTAACAAACGACCCGAGATACCCTTTGCTATGATCAATAATGTCAAGGATAAAAGGACCTTGAGTGAACTTGTGGATTATGCATACAGAAACTTGGGACCCAAAGCTACGGTTATCCTTTCAGACCGCTTAAAAAACATTGGCTATCAATACTCAACCGAAGGCGGGCTCTCAATTTCTATTGACGCTATGATCATACCTTCAGCCAAATGGGATATTTTGAAAAGTGCTGAAAAGCAAGCTGAAAAAATTGGTCGACAATATACCGAGGGTCTTATCACTCAAGGTGAAAAATATAATAAGGTTGTCGATATATGGGCCAAGGCAACCGACGATGTTGCTGATGAGATGATGAAGTCCATGCGCATAGCACATGTGACCGACAGTGAGGGTAACCCGGTCTTGGATGAAAAGGGAAACCCCGTTGTTGAAGAAAGTTTTAATCCGATTTATATGATGGCCGATTCCGGCGCCAGGGGCAGTAAAGACCAAATGCGTCAGCTTGCCGGTATGAGAGGTCTGATGGCAAAACCATCCGGTGAAATCATAGAAACACCCATTAGCGCCAATTTTAGAGAGGGCCTTTCCGTGCTTCAATATTTCATATCAACTCACGGCGCAAGGAAGGGTCTAGCAGATACAGCACTTAAAACAGCCAATTCAGGTTATCTTACCCGAAGGCTTGCCGATGTTGCCCAAGACTGTATTGTTGCTGAAAAAGACTGCGGGACGATGATGGGTGTTGAGGTTGAACCTTTGATGGAAGGCGGCGAAGTCATACAGCGTCTTGACGAACGAATCTTAGGGCGTGTTGCCATAGAAGACATTCATGATCCGTTTACTGATGAAGTGATT
>JAOUGB010000212.1 GCA_029857875.1 Desulfobacteraceae bacterium
CAGCGACAGTATCCGCATCTTTTTCCCAGGTGGCTATAAGAATCCGCCCCTCGTCTTCCACAGCAGCCATGGCATTATTCAAAATATTCAAAAAAACCTGCTGAAGCTGTCCCCGATCCGAATCGATCCTGGGCAGATCCTTTGCCAATTCCAGCCCGATATCGATATTCCGGTAAAGGGCTTCTTTTTCCATAAATCCCAAAACTTCCTCTATAAGTTCGTTAAGGTCCAGAGTTTCAACCTCAACCTCCATCCGTTTTGCAAATCCCAGCAGACGGTGGGTTATGGTTCTACAGCGGCTCACGGACTGCAAAATAGCCCCCACCAGTGTCGAAAACTTTTCTTTTTGCGCAAAATCCGGGGTGTATTGAATGAGATCTTTGATAAGACCGGCTTTTTCGTTGATAATGGCCAGAGGATTGTTGATCTCATGAGCCACACCGGCGGCAAGCCTGCCGATGGAAGAAAGCTTGTGATGGTGCTGTAATTCTCGGAAGGCGATCTCCCGATTGTGATCTGCTTCTCTGATGCGATTCACCATGATACCTGTTAGCCTGAAGACCACAATGACAATCAGTATGGAACTGACCAGAAAAACAAGAAACAGGTCACTTTTCAGTGCATACCAGGTTTTCAAAACAGTGGACTTAGGTTTTACGATCACCAGAGTGTATTCAGGATAAGTTAAATGGGTATAGGCCAAGAAAACATCGTTCCCGCCGGGATCCTTTCGTTCATCGACATACGTTGCTTGCCCGCCCGTAGGAATCTTTAAAGGACACTGTTCAAGGACCTTTCCGTACAAACGGGAATTGGTCTGGAATATGCCCTCCTTGTTAAGAATAAATGCATCGCTTTCCGCATCAAGCCCCATAGCGGCGATGAGATTGTCGAACATGGTTGTGTCGATGGTGGTTCTAAGAATCCAGGAGTCTCCGTTCTCTTCAAGACGTTGAACAGCTATGGCAATGTGAGGAAATTTTCGGTATCCCATAAATACATTGCTGATATATGTGCCTTTAAGCGTAACTTCTTGAAACCAATCCTGATTCACATAATTTTTTCCAAGAAGGTTATACGGGCCTACATAGCGTATCTGTGTACCGTCAGAACCGTTTATAAGGCCAAGATCAACAAATCCAATGAATTCCTTTTTGAGTATAAAAAGAATGTGATTCAATCTCTTTTCGTCACATAAATCATTAAGAGAATAAAAATAAGAAATGGATTTTATCAAAGATTGTCGTTCGTTAAGGAAGAATTCAAAAGAGTGTCTGGTCTTGCTTACCAGCAACTTAGTTGGGTCGATCATCTCTTGTTTGAGGCTGCTCTGGTACTGATGGTAGTTGATTAAAGCCATCATAAACAAAGGAACAATGGTCAGCACAATCATCAAGACTCTAATGTTCCTCTGAAAGAGTCGGTATTGACTTGAAGATGAATCTGCGTCGGTGAGCATTTGCAGACTTTCTCTAATATGGAACCATTTTTTAAGATTCAGCGCCATTTTCCCTCCACCAACCCATTATCGAATGATATCTCCGGATTGAAGCGTTCCCGATTCCAGTCGTTTTATAACATCTTTGTAAGAACCGATCACGGAATCCAAGACTTTCACGTTCTTCCATTTAAGATATTGATAATACTCATCTTCAATTCCGCCACACACCACCGTCCCTATTTTTTCCAAAAGAACAAGATGACAGAGCTGTTCTGCCGACGCCCGCGGTAAGACCACGGTCTTTTTTTCTATGGGTCGGCTGTCATCTGCCATTGAGACAATAGAGACCTCTGTGGCCAAATCAAAGCGCGGCGCCACCTGATCGACGTATAAAGTGATGAGAATCTTTTGTTTCATTGTTAAGCGTTGAATCCCTTAAATTTGACATGTCAAATTTAAGTATCAAATTGTTTCATCTAAGTCCATAATTATCAGGCATCTATTTTGTGTTGTTTCATTTTTCTCCACAACGTGCTCCGTCCCCACTCCAGTATATCGGCCGCTTTGTTGCGTCGTCCCTTGCTTTTGACCAGTGCCTCTATAATCATATCTCTTTCCAGAGACGCCCATGTCTTTTGGCCGCTTTGTTCGCTGTTGGTTTTTACAAATGATGCCGTCCATTCGTGCGCTTCACCGGCTTCCGACGTTGAACGGTCATAATGATGTTTCGTCTCGGAAAGATAGGCCGGAAGGTGTGTGAATTGTATCTGTCCTCTGGGACAAATATTCACGGCGTATTCAATAATGTTTCTGAGTTCCCTAACATTTCCGGGAAAAGAATAGTCCATTAATATCTTGAGAGCCTTCTTGGACAATCCATTAATATCTTTTCGGAATCGTGTGGCAAAAATATTAATAAAGTGATCCAAAATAAGTCGAACATCGTCTCCCCGATCCCTTAACGGCGGTAGATGCAATCTCACCACGTTCAACCTAAACATCAGGTCTTCCCGAAACTTTCTCTCTTTAACCATGAGATCAAGGTTGCGATGGGTGGCGGCAATGACTCGAACATCGGCCTGAAACCCTTTGGCGCTTCCCAAAGGATAGACCACTTTATCATCCAGAAACGTTAAAAGCTTGACTTGCAGTGGCAGGGGAAGATCCCCGATCTCTGTAAGATAGAGGCTTCCGTTGTGGGCCAGGCGAAATCGTCCGGGTTTATTTTCCACCGCACCAGTAAACGCCCCTTTTTGGTGACCGAAAAGCTCGGATTCCAGCAAAGTTTCGGGCAATGCACCACAATTGACCTTGACAAAGGGACCTTTTGCTCGATCGGAGGCCTGGTGGATAGCTTCTGCCAACACGTCCTTGCCGGTTCCGGTTTCACCGGTAATCAAAATTGCCGAATCACTTTGAGCAAGCAAGGGAAGAGTTTGAAAAATTCGGGTCATTTCAGGACTTTTTCCAATAAGATGACGGAAAGCATAGGCATGGGTTGCCTTGGGATCCACTTCTTTGAGGGGACGAAGGTCTTCAACGGTTTCCAGAAAACCGGCCAGCTCACCTTCAGCATCTCGAATCGGAGACAGATTGATCAACACCGGAATCAACTGCCGTTCTTTGTTGATCATGTCGCTTTCAACGGAAATGGATTCGGAATTCGAATCCATCTTTTTAAGGGGGCATTTCTGTATGCACAGCTTGCTTCGCATGATATGAAAACAGGGGATTCCTCTTGCATCTTCCATGGAAAAGCCGCTAAGGGCTTCAAAAGCACGATTGATCAGCACGATTCGCCGCTGGGTATCAAGCACCACAATACCCAGTGGAATTTCATCGATCAAAGAAGGCAATTCGATGGAGGCGTCAAATAGGCCCTTAATTTGTGTGCGTTGTAAAGTGTTCAATGCCAGAAGTATCCAAAATATTTCATGCCAATATTTTAAATTTTGTCCTTCAATTTTACGTCCTGTGCAGTATTGAAACGTCCAGATTGACTGTTTCAGTATGTTTTACTCACATATTTTTTTCTAAAAAAATGTTTCAATATGTTTTTACCATAGCCAAAAAAGTTTGTAAACGGACATTCAACGCCTGAACCGAATAAACAAAAATATAAGCCTTAAAAAATGCATCACATGCCCTGACAAAGCGTTGCACATTGTAACAACAAATCAGATAAATTCCTGTAAATATAGTGATATTTCGTTAAGTCAATATTATCTGATGATAAATGATAAGATATTGTATTTTAAGCAAGTTATATGTGAATTTCTGAATATTTTTAATTGACATTGGGTGAAATGTAATATAGCTTCCATTTTTTTGATGAATTCGACGTTTTCAGTATACATATCCGTTATGATGAAATTCACTTTCACATCGGATTTCAATTCCAAAGAAAAAAATACAACGCCTTAATTCAGGAGGAAAACATGCGGATAAATGATAAACTTTGGGCGATGATGTTAATTGGCCTGTTTTCGTTGACGGTATTGGTGTCACCTGCTTTTGCAGAGGCATCCGCCGAAGCGGCGATCGGCGGCCATGCCTGGTGGTTCTGGCCGATAACACTTTTTATCGTCACTTTTATTATGGGAATTCTTGCCGTGCTCGGCGGTGTCGGCGGCGGGGTCCTCTATGTGCCGATCATCAGCGGATTTTTCCCGTTCCATTTGGACTTTGTTCGCGGCACAGGTCTTCTTGTAGCCCTATCGGGTGCCCTGGCAGCCGGTCCCGGGCTTCTCAAGATGAACCTTGCCAGCTTAAGGCTGGCAATTCCGGTGGCCCTTATCGCTTCCACTTGCGCCATCATCGGAGCCATGATCGGACTTGCGTTGCCCACCAACATCGTTCAAATTGCCTTAGGCGCCACCATCCTCGGTATATGCATTCTAATGTTAACCGCCAAAAAATCGACGGTTCCGGATGTTCCCAAAGCAGACCGCTTATCATCAGCGCTTAGAATCTGCGGCGTTTACCAGGAAGCCAGCACCGGAGAGATTATCGACTGGAAAATACACAGGACACCTTTAGGATTGGCCCTGTTCGTCTTAATCGGAATCATGGCCGGCATGTTCGGCCTTGGGGCCGGATGGGCCAATGTGCCAGTACTTAACTTACTTATGGGAGCACCGCTGAAAATCAGTGTGGCCACCAGCAAATTCCTCCTTTCCATCACAGATACTTCCGCAGCATGGATATACATGAATAAAGGCTGTGTTATACCCATGATGGTCGTTCCCTCGCTGGTGGGAATCATGTTCGGCTCTTTTGTAGGGGTCCGTCTACTTAAAATTGCCAAGCCTACCTTTATCCGGTGGATGGTCATTGCCATCCTGGCATTTGCCGGGATCAAAGCATTGTCCAAAGGACTTGGATTTTAATTTTTTAATTTAAACTCAAGCAAGACATGGAATTATTTGCCGGGAGAAAATAAATGGAAGAAAAAACAAATGCCTTGTTAAAAGCAACACCGGAACAGTTACTCTATGCCAAAATACTGGAATGGGGGATGTACCTCGGTTTACTCATTCTTTTTATTACATTTGGTCTTTATACCTTCGGCGTCATAGATCCCTATATTCCGCTGAACAAAATTTCCAAGTACTGGTCTTACAACGTCAATGACTATCTTCAACATGCTGAAATTAAAGCCGGATGGGCCTGGCTCGGCATGCTCAAATACGGAGATTTTATTAATTTCATCGGCGTAGCTATACTGGCGGGTGTTACCATTATATGCTATGCCGTCATCGTGCCGACG
>JAOUGB010000002.1 GCA_029857875.1 Desulfobacteraceae bacterium
CAGCTTCTCACGTCCAAGCCATATCACACAACTTGTGTAACCATCAATCACTAGAATCTCTTATTTGATTGGAGATTTGACAAACCGTCAACAAACAGATTATCCTTTTAAAAAAGGAGGTTGATGATGAAAACACTCAATTCGAAAGACAGGGCCCCTCATTTTGATCTAAAGGACCAGAATGGTCGGAATGTAAGGCTTTCCGATTTTGCCGGAAAGAAACTGTTTCTTTATTTTTTTCCCAAAGCCAACACCTCCGGCTGAGCTACACAGGCAAAAAATGTGCGGGACGCACTGGAAGAACTAAAAGGCAAAAACATAGCCGTCATAGGAATCAGTCCGGATACGCCTGAGACACAGAAAAAATTTGATGACAAGCACGATCTGGGCTTTAGTTTGCTTTCCGATTCGGATCATAAAGTTGCAGAGGTTTTTGGCGTTTGGGGTGAGAAAAAGATGTACGGTAAAACCTTTATGGGAATCATTCGTTCATCTTTTCTCATTGATGAAAATGGAAACATCGAAAATGCCTGGTACAAAATCAGCCCAAAAAATACGGTTCCCGAGCTGATGAAGGTGTTGGATTAAGATGACGCATTACAAAGACATCAAAAATCAAATACGAGAACTTTTAATTAACCAAAAATTGGGCGTTTTATCCACTCATCATTCCGGACAACCCTACGCCAGTTTGATTGCATTTGTAAGTAAAGAAGACCTTAAAGAAATATTTTTTGTAACCCCGAGAACGACGCGAAAATTTGCAAATTTATCGGCGGATTCAAGGGTCGCAATATTGATCAACAGCAGTTTGAACATGGATTCTGATTTTCATGAGGCGGTATCCATAACAGCCTTGGGCAATGCCAAAGAAATCAATGGGGCCGAAAAAGATGAAATTCTCGGTCTATACTTAACCAAACATCCATATCTGGAAGCATTTGCAACATCGCCAACATGTGCTGTAGTGGGGGTAACCATAAAGACATATGTCATGGTGAAAAACTTTCAACATGTCATGGAGATGCATATCGATCAATGAACTGGATCCTATCACCATTGGAAGTCAGACCAGATCATCGAAACCGTATCGGACCAAAAGCGTATGCGTTGTCCGTCATGGCGCGAGAAGGATTTAATATTCCGGACACCTTGTTTCTCACTGTTGATGCGTACAACGCGTTTGTGAATGCTGCCGGATTACGAGAACGCATACTTCTCGAGTTGAATCGTAAGAAATTTAAAGACATGCGATGGGAAGAGATTTGGGACTGTGCCACCCGCATTCGCCATATATTCTTGAAAAAGCAGATCCCGGGTCCCCTCCAATCATATTTAACCGAGAAAATTCAATCACGCTTCAGCGGTAAGACCCTTGCCATCCGATCATCGGCACCGGACGAAGATGCTTCAGGCTCCTCTTTTGCGGGCTTACATGAATCGTTTGTCAATGTGCGGGGAACATCATCGATCCTGGATCGTATCCGATTGGTCTGGGCGTCATTGTGGTCTGATGCTGCCCTCCTGTATCGACAGGAAATCGGGTTGGACGTTGAGAAAAGCACAATGGCCGTTGTGCTTCAGGAAACGGTGACAGGAGATCGATCCGGTGTGGTTTTCAGCCAGAATCCCAATGACAAGACCCAAGCCATTATTGAATCTGTCTACGGGCTGAACCAAGGACTTGTGGATGGGATGGTAGAACCGGATCGCTGGGTTCTGGATCGTGACAAAAAAACGGTGCTGTCCCACAAACCGGCTCAAAGGGAATATTGGATGATTCCATCAGAACACGGCGCAGAGATGGCGCCCTTGCCCGAAGATTTGTCCGGGCGACCCCCTCTGAGCAGCCAAGAGGCACTTGATATATGTGATTTGGCATACCGGGCGGAAGCGTTATTTGAAGCTCCGCAGGATGTTGAATGGACCATTAAAAATGATACGCTGTGCGTCCTCCAATCGCGCCCCATAACAACCTTGTCGCCCAGTGAAACAGAAGATAAACGTGCCTGGTATCTCAGCCTTAACCGAAGCGTTGAAAATCTAAAAGCGCTTCGTACCACCATTGAAGAAACGCTGATTCCTGAAATGGCAAAAACGGCCAAAGATCTGGTGGAACAAGATATTACGGTTGTATCCGATCGAGAATTGGCGGATGAGGTCAGACGGCGCTGGAAGATTAACCAACACTGGGTCGACACATATTGGGAAGAATTTATTCCGTATGCCCATGGGGTTCGCCTTTTTGGTCAGTACTATAATGATGCCATGCGACCGGATGATCCGTATGAATTCATGAATCTTCTAACTCAAACCAAAATGGTAAGCCTTGAAAGAAACCAACTGATGGAAGAGTTGGCATCCATGGTTCGCGAAGATCGTCAGCTTTTTGAACGCTTAAAAGCCGGGGAACTGTTGGATCTCGATTTGGAATTCGGAGAAAAGGTGAATCAGTTCATCGAAAAATTTGGGGATCTGTCCTGTGCAGTCACCGGCGGCACAGAATGTGCCACTGATACACGGCCGCTTTTTAAACTGCTGTTGGAGATGGCGGTCAACCCGTCTTCATTGGCATCTCGTAAAAAGCCGAAAGACGCCCTGGCATTGCAGCAGAGATTTCTCGAACGTTTTCAAGGCCCCAATCGAAAAGAAGCCGAGGAACTGTTGGATCTTGCGCGCAGCAGCTATCGCCTTCGAGACGACGATAATATTTATCTGGGTAAGATTGAAGCGCAGCTGTTAAGCGCTGTGAAGGAGGCAAAATCCCGTGTTGAAAGTTCCGAGCGCCGGGGAACACACAAGTCCGAACTTGACGATCTCAAATCGGTGATTCATAATTTGGATTATGGCAACAGAAAGCGGGAACTGGCAGTATCCAGTAACGAATATGGATTTAAGGTGAATCCCAGGCAGCTTGTGGGTCAGCCGGCCGGACCGGGATTGTCCAGGGGTAAAGCCCGGGTTATTCGCCATCATTTGGATTTGCAGGATTTTAAAAACGCTGAAATCCTTGTCTGCGATTCGGTGGATCCGAATATGACATTTGTGATACCGTTGGCTGCAGGCGTCATCGAACGCCGGGGTGGAATGTTGATTCACGGGGCTATTATCGCCAGGGAATACGGATTACCTTGCGTCACGGGCATACCGGATGCAACATCTTTGATTCATTCCGGCGACGACATTACTGTGGATGGGTTTCTGGGGATCGTTACCATTTCAAAAAAACGCTCAGCTTGGGAGAGAAATAAAATGTGATTCGGTCAAGCCGTCCAAAAGTAGAAATGAGGTTATCTTTATACGGATAAGTTCTGATTCCGGATGGTGTATGAAATCTTTCATATGAGGAAAAGATTCCAGCATTCTGTCTCGAATCTTTTGTTTTTTGTTCTCATCGATAAGGGGAATAAAAACACCGCCAATGGTCAACGCCTGAGCGTTGGATCTTGGTTGCGTTTCCCGAGAGTCGATCAACAGACTGACCAAAGGGTTTTTTTGAAGGTTATTAAATTTGGTTGTATTTTTGTGTGTCACCATGTAAATTTCTTCACAGGTTACATCGGTGATATAGGCCATAAGTGAACAATACGGTTTATGATCCGAAACCGTGGCCAGAACACAAATATTCTTTTTTCTGACAAGTGCTTTCATTTTTTCAAGCATCATTAAACGTCCTTTGATTAACCTTTTCACTGAGATCCTCATTTGGATTATAAACATTCTTAAGGTGAAAGTAAAAGCGAAAGTTCAAAAGCTTTTTTGTGTATTGAAGCAGGAAATGACCGTATAAAAAATAGATGGATAATCATCAAGGATCATGAGGTAAGCCATGGACGAAAAAATAAAACTTGGCATCAGCGCGTGTTTAATGGGCGAGCAGGTCCGCTGGAACGGCGGACATTCAAGGGATAGATATCTGACCGACATACTGGGTCAATACGTGGAATATGTTCCGGTGTGCCCTGAAGTGGAATGCGGGATGGGCGTTCCCCGGGAGACCTTGCGTCTTGTGGGTGATCCGGACAATCCGAATCTGGTCACTTCTAAAACAAATATCGACCACACTCACAAGATGACCGAATGGGCACGGAAACGGGTTGAAGAACTGAAAAAAGAAAATCTGTGCGGATTTGTTTTCAAAAAAAACTCTCCAAGCAGCGGCCTGTATAGAGTTCCGGTTAGAACTTTTAAAGGAATGCCCAATAAAAAAGGGCAGGGCATATTTGCCCGCGTGTTTACGGAGCACTTTCCGTTAATTCCGGTGGAAGAAGACGGCCGGCTGAATGATTCCAAACTCAGAGAGACCTTTATCGAGCAGATTTTTACCTTGATGCGCTGGCGGGAAACGCTGTCCAAAAAGAAAAGCATGGGGAATCTGATCGATTTTCATACCCGGCACAAGCTGCTGATCATGTCACACAGCCCCAACCATTCAAGACTGATGGGTAAGCTGGTTGCCGAAGGTAAAGCCATTCCCATGGAAGATTTGTTTACCCGATACGAGTCCCTGTTGATGGGGGCTTTATACCTGCAAACTACTCTAAAGAAGAATATCAATGTGCTGCAACACATCATGGGATATTTTAAAGAGCGGTTGTCCCCGGATGAGAAGCAGGAGCTGCTCGAAATTATCGAGCAGTATAGACAGGAATATGTTCCTTTGATCGTACCGGTTACTCTGCTCAATCATTACGTGCGAAAATACAAACAACCCTATCTGGCGCAGCAGGTTTATTTAAACCCGCATCCTATTGCACTTAAGCTGCGCAATCATGTATAACCTTTCACGAGCCCGAGGCTTTCATCTGTTGAGTTATTAAGGGCTCGCAATAGTCCACTATGGCTTCGCCCTTAAATGCCTTACATATGAAAGCCTCGGGCTCGTGAAAGATTCAGGTAGGGAGACGAGGTGATTTCAATGAAAGACGGAAAACCGATTCTGGTTGCCGGGGCCACCGGCTATGTGGGCGGACGGTTGATTCCGGCCCTGCTGGATGCGGGGTATCAGGTACGCGCCATGGGGAGGTCCCTTGAGAAATTGGCCTGTCGTCCCTGGGGACATCATCCGAAAGTGGAACTGGTAAAAGGAGATGTTCTTGACAGGGAATCCCTGGAAACGGCATTGTCGGGCTGTGGGGCGGCCTATTATCTGGTCCATTCCATGATCGCCCAGAAACAAAAATTTGTTGAAGCTGACCGAAAGGCCGCTCAAAACATGGTGTCGGCAGCCGAATCCGCCGGTATTGATCGGATCATCTATCTGGGTGGTCTTGCAGAAAAAAAAAACGGCTCTTTAAGCAAACATCTTCGTTCTCGAATTGAAGTGGCGGACATTCTTCAATCCGGTAGGGTTCCCGTAACCGATTTGCGGGCGCCCATGATTTTGGGATCCGGCAGTGCTTCCTTTGAGATATTGCGATACCTGGTGGAACGCCTTCCCGTGATGATCACACCGCGCTGGGTAAGATCCTTGAACCAGCCCATTGCCATCCGAAACGTTGTCAATTACCTGGTCGGCTGCCTCGAACACCATGAAACCATCGGCCAAACCTATGATATCGGCGGACCGGATGTAATGGCCTATCGGGATTTGCTGGATATTTATGCCCAGGAAGCAAAATTGCCCAAGCGATGGATCATACCGGTTCCCGTGCTAACACCCACCCTCAGTGCTTACTGGATACATTTCATCAGCCCGGTGCCCCATTCCATTGCGTTGCCCTTAACCGAAGGGTTGAGCAGCAATGCCGTATGTTCGGACAAACGCATTCAATCGATTATTCCTCAGAAACTGCTCAGTCCCCGTGAGGCGATTCGAACAGCCTTGGATAAAATCATCCAGGAACAGGTGGACACCTGCTGGGCCGATGCCGGAGACATCATAACGCCTGAATGGGCCCATTGCGGTGATGCGGATTGGGCCGGCGGCACCATTATGCAATGTGGATATCGGGCTCGAATAAAAGCCGCATCGAATGACGTTTGGCTGCCCATCAGCAGGATCGGAGGTCATACAGGTTATTACTATGCCGACGGTTTGTGGTGGTTGCGCGGTCTGATAGATCGATTATTCGGAGGTGTTGGATTGCGACGAGGGCGGCGTCATACAACCGAACTCCGGGTTGGAGACGCCCTGGATTTCTGGAGAGTACTGGATGTCGCACCCAAGGAGCGGCTGTTATTACTGGCTGAAATGAAGGTTCCCGGCGAAGCTTTGCTTGAATTTAAAATTCATCCGGTGGGGAATCAGTACACGGATCTGGAGATGCTGTCCCGTTTTTTGCCCAAGGGGCTCTGGGGGATGCTTTACTGGTACACGCTCTATCCGTTTCATGAAAAAATCTTTTTTGGAATGCTCAAAGGAATGGCCAAGGTCATTGAAAAACCCATCGTATCCGGACCTGAGCGTTTTACGCCGAGACTTCACGGCTCGTGTGTGTTGCCGTCAGAATAAATATGTCCGATCCATAAATGGTCTTTTCCCCGCTGGACTTCGTTCTCCGCGGGTTTCCGGTTGCGGAGTACGTATTGTACGCCTCACTGAAAACCCTTGTGCGGCCTTGCCCAGCGAGAAAAATCCTCATTTATGGATCGGACACTTAAACGTGTCTTCACCTATCGTGGATGGACACTATTTTAGAATAAACGCTTTTAAAAGAAGATCATTCATTCCACTTCACTGACGAATATGGTTTTACAGTAAAACCACTTCAATAAATCATGTTATTGATATGGACGAAAAGGAGCGGTAAATGAAGAAAATTGCATGTCTTTCTATTATTGTTCTTTTTTTATTGATCCCAAATATCGCAATGGCCGCCGATGTGCCGGTAAGCGATGCAACATCCGGGTGTCTGGACTGCCATTCAACGGTGCATCCGGGCATCGTGGAGAGTTGGCAGAAAAGCCGGCATGCTATGGTTACGCCTAAAACGGCAATGGCGGTGAAGGGTCTGGCACGTAAAGTTTCAAGCGAACAGGTGACGGAGAACCTGTTACCTGTTGCCGTGGGATGCGCTGAATGCCATACACAGAGATCCAAGGCCCACGCAGATACTTTTGAGCACAATGGATACAACGTTCATGTGGTGGTCAGTCCCCAGGATTGCGCCACATGCCATACTCAGGAAGCGGATCAATACTCGAAAAACATCATGGCCCATGCCTTTAATAATCTGGCTGCCAATCCTCTTTATCAGCTGCTGCAGAACAGTATCCTCGGAACCATAGAACCCGCCGATGAAAAAAAAGGCAGCATCACTATTAAACCCCCGAATGATGCCACTAAGGCTGAAGCCTGTTATTACTGTCACGGTACCAAATTGTCGGTCAAGGGATATGAAACCCGGGATACGGAGGCTGCAGGTGAATTGAAATTTCCCATTATTGAAGGGTGGCCCAACCAGGGTGTCGGCCGGATCAATCTGGACGGCACGCGGGGCTCGTGTTCGGCCTGTCACACACGCCACACATTTTCAATAAAAATGGCCAGAAAACCTTACACATGCCACGAATGTCATACCGGTCCCGATGTGCCCGCGTTTAAGGTCTATTCGGCCAGCAAGCACGGCAATATTTTTTCCAGCATGGGTGAATCGTGGAATTTTGACACTGTGCCATGGACCGTCGGTAAAGACTTCACTGCACCCACCTGTGCCGCCTGTCATGTGAGTTTATTGATCAACACCGATGGAGAAGTGGTGGCTGAACGCACCCATCAGATGGGCAGTCGACTTCCATGGCGGATTTTTGGTTTAATTTATGCCCACCCGTCTCCAAAAGAACCGGACACCACAACAATTCGGAACAAAGACGGCCAATCCCTGCCTACGGCATTTGACGGTGAATTTGCCTCAAAATATCTTATCACGGAAAAAGAGATGAACATTCGTAAGGAAAATATACAGGCCGTTTGCTTGAGCTGCCATGCCACGACCTGGGTCAATGGACAGTGGGATCGCTTTGAAAACACCATTCGCGAGACCAATGCCAAAACCTTGGCCGGAACCAAAATCATGAATGAAATATGGCGTCTGAACCTGGCCGATTTCAAATGGAACGATAAAGGGCCGGAGGGCAATCCCTTTGACGAGGCCATCGAGAGAAAATGGAGCAACACCTGGCTGATTTATGGCAATCACATCCGCTTTGCATCAGCCATGGGGTGCGGTGGCGATTACGGGGTGTTTGCCCAAGGGCGCTATGATCTGTCAAAGACCTTCATGGAAATGTCGGATTGGCTTAAATCAAGAAAACGGATGGATCCTTAAATTAAAATTAAACAGAGGAGGGATATATGAAGGAGCGCTATTCTAATCCGTATGTTATCGGTGTCATTTTGGGACTGATTCTGCTCTTTTCCTTTTATACCATGGGCCGGGGTTTGGGTTCCTCGGCTTCTTTTGCCAGGATCGCCACTGCCGGTGTCAACCTGGTGGCGCCGGAACACGCCAAGGCGAATGCCTATTTTTCTACTTATCTTAAAGGGGGAAAATCACCGCTTATGGCCTGGCTGGTCTTTTTGACATTGGGCGCTGCTCTCGGTGGTCTGTTTTCAGCCTTTATCAGCAATCGGATTAAAGGCGAAGTGGCCCGGGGACCTTCCATCGGTGTTTCGGTCCGGCTGTGGCTGGCCTTGGGTGGGGGCATTCTGTCGGGATTCGCAGCACGTCTGGCCCGGGGATGCACCAGCGGACAGGCCCTTACCGGTGCTGCTGAACTGGCTTTCGGAAGCTGGGTTTTCATGTTGTGTATTTTTGCGGGGGCCTATGCCACCACATATTTTTTTAGAAAGGAGTGGTTATAATGGGGCCTTTGTATAAATTCGGTTGGTTCGATTTTGCCTACAGCCTTCAGCTGGCCGGACTTATCGGCTTTATGTTCGGATTTGTGCTCGAAAGAGCAGGGTTCGGCAATCCCAGGAAATTGACGGCCGTCTTTTATCTTAAAGACTTTGCCGTTTTGAAGGTCATATTTACGGCTATTGTGGTGTGTATCCTCGGACTTCTCTATTTCTCGGTTTTCGGATGGATCGATCTGGGGCGCGTGTATCTATTGCCCACTTTTATCTGGCCTCAGATCGTTGGCGGTCTTGTTCTTGGGATCGGGTTTGTTATGGGCGGCTACTGCCCGACAACGTCGGTGGTGGCAACGGTATCGGGCAAATTGGACGGACTCATTTATATCATCGGTATGATGATCGGTTCTGTTTTCTTTGCAGAAGTTTTTCCCATGCTGGAGGGGTTTTACACTTCGGGTGACATGGGGGCAATTCGACTCACGAACGTGTTCAACATCAATTCGGGTATCATCGCTTTTCTGGTCTGCCTTGTAGCTGTCGGCGCCTATTGGTTTGTGGAGAAAGTAGAACAGAAATTCGGCGATAAAGATACGCTTCCGAAAGGTTCGCCGAAAGTCAAGCGGATAGCGGCAGGACTGCTCATTCTGTTGGGGCTGATCCTGGCCGTTGTAAACCCGGATCGAACCATTGCCAAACCCGCTGTCTCTGAAATTAAACCTGAAAAACAGGTGGAAGCGATCCAAAAACCGGAAACCAAATCGGAAAAACCGGATTCGAGCGGCTTCAAAATTGTCGACGATAAAGGGTGCTAGAATAATAAATTTCCCAGGCCTGCTGAACTTTATTGGCGCTGCTGAAAATTAAGGGGTCGTAACTTGAGTTATCATTTCTTAAACCCCATGTAAACAGTGATAGATTTTTACTCTCATTAGAACAACACTTATCTCTCATTGCATTTTAAGATTATGTTCTTAATATGTGGCTAATGGGTCGGTATTAAAATGAAATTATGGGTACTCGAACCCGAAACCATGATCTGGTGAGAAATCTAAAACATTACACAGAAAGGCAGCTACGATGACACATAACAAAAAAAACATTTCAGCAGATATTCATTTTAAAATGAAATGGAACAGTGCGGAGGCAATCCACACCGAAGAGTATGAAGCTTATAATGTTAATTTCTGGAGGGATTGTTTACCGAAAGAGCTATATAATAGATTGGGAAGTAAATCCGTCGGCCAAACAGTTCTGGTCGATTTTACCCCGGGATCCATTGTTCCTGGATATGAACCTCAAAAAACCTTTGAGATCAAAGGGGCACAATTTAATAGTAGGTTTATTCCAGATAAAGAAATCCAACCCCTTATGGGACGGTTTTATCCCAAAGGACTTCTAAAAGGTGTTGCCGGAGTTTTCCCTCAGAACCTCCAGCCCTTTCGCTGTGTCGGCGTTGAGAATGGTCACTTGAAGGTCGATTTAAACCACCCCCTGGCAAATAAGCCCATTCAAATAAAGGCATTTGTCAAAGAAATCAAACTTAAGTCAGTGGAACGCGGTGGCAGATGCAACGACTGGATGGAGATCATGGCTGATGGACCCGGCATGCAAGCCCGATGGGAGGGTCGACCAACAGATTTTTTATCGGAAAATCCTTTTCAACGACAGGATGTCCGTTCTGACCTGCTTTACTACCAAAAAGCGAGATTGGTACAGCATATCGACGATCAGGCCATTCAAGTTGTAAAAGATATATACGGCGAACTGCTCCATGATGGAATGCGAGTGCTGGATTTGATGAGCAGCTGGAAATCCCACTTGCCTGAGGATTTACGTTTGGAGAAACTTTCAGGACTCGGTCTCAACGCTGAAGAACTGGCAAAAAATGTGGATCTGAGTGACTGGGTTGTTCATGATCTGAATGAAAACCCGATTTTACCATATAAAACAGAATCTTATGATGCGGTCGTTTGTACAGTTTCCATAGAATATCTGATCGATCCCGAAACGGTTTTCAAGGAAATCGGTCGGGTTTTAAGACCGGGAGGACTCTTAGTCGTAACATTTTCCAATCGATGGTTTCCTGAAAAAGTGATCAACATCTGGAAAGATCTTCATGAATTCGAGCGCATGGGGCTTGTGATGGAGTATTTTCAAAAGAGCAAAATGTTCAAAGATCTGGAAACCTATTCCATCAGAGGCTTGCCCAGACCCAGGGATGATAAATACTTTTATGAAATAATGGATTCAGATCCCATTTATGCTGTTTGGGGTTGCAGGGTGTAAAGAAAATGCAAACAGCATGTTACCGAAAAAACGAATCGGGAAGCGAATTGAAACTCGCTTCCCGATGAAACATTTTTATTATAAACTTATAACGATGATCATCTGAACTAGTGCCCATCCATTAATTAGGATTTTTGTTCAAGATCAAGGCTTGCGAAAAAAATAACCGCAGTCATATGTGCAATATTCCGAGGATTATTTTTTGAGCATAACACAGAGATTGGGCAAAAAGACCATTTATGGAGGGGCACTAACTAAATTTGTGCGATAGTGTCTTTGAGTTGGGCAATTTCCAGACCCAGACTGACACACTGTTTTCCTTCCATACACAAATCGGCGTCCTGGTCTTCAAGAAAGTGTTTTAACTTGATATGGTCCTTTTTTAGATTTACCGTCCATGCCTTTTGCTCTTCATCATAATCAACGTCAATATCGATTCCACACTCACCAATGTCCGGATACAATTTTCTGATTTTGTCACACAATGCTTTTTTATCATACATGGGCGAATCCTCCTTTTTTTATAATGTTACTATTCGCTTTTACTTTTAATTTAATTCATATTGTTAGTGTAATGCAGCTCTAAGATAAGTCAAATTTAAATTCTTTTATATTTCCTTTACGTTGAGAATTTCATCAAACTTAGATTTGATGGTATCCACCTGTGTATCGGACAAAGAAAAAGGGGATTCATTTTCCGAGGAGATTGCCGAATAATTTTTTGCATTTTCGTCTTTTTTGGCAAATACTAAAAGTGAATATTCCTTTTCACCTTTGAGGGTAACGCTATAGATCGGATTTTTAAAATCTTCTTTTTTTAAGTCGTCTAAATATCTTTCACACTCCAGACTGTTCAAAAAACTCAACAGAGAGCTAACCTTGAATGGGGCCACTTCATGACCTTTTGTATCCTCCCACACAGTTTTGGTTTTTGTTTCTTTAGAGGCTTTGGCGGCTGGCGCATCCTTTTTTTCAGGAAGGGTTTCAGGGATCTCTTTTCGAGAAAGAGAGATGGTTTTTTCCTCGTGGGTGAGCTTAATTCCTTGAATGGTATTTTGTGCATACGACAGCACGGTCTTATCTCGGAAATCGTTAACGGACCGATCAAAATTTCGCCTGAAATCTCCCCTGGCATGGTACACGTTGGGATCGTCCGGTATTTTAACAAAGGTGTGCTTATAGGTTGGGGCTGTTTTGCCGATATCAAACTCCCGGAGCAGGGTTTTGCTCTGCCAGGCTTTCACATGGATATTTTTATCGTTGCTCAAATCATAACGGATATAATTTTTTGATTCCGATACCAGGGCTGTCAATTTCAATTTTTCAATAACATTCAGCATATTTTTAATCTTTGTTGAATCAGCGCGGTACCCCTTTGGTTCAATCTTCCATGTGTTGTCTTTTTGGTTAAAAATAATGGAATTGCCTGCTGTTGTGATTTCAAGTTTTGAGATATGTTTCCCGGTAACTTCGGAAAGTTCCGGAAGCTGATAATGAGTTCTGTTTGACCGATGTAAGGCAAGATACAGGATCAGTGCAACCAGAATGGCTGCCAGAATGAAATATTCTTTTTTCAGCTTCATATTCACCTCTTTTTATTTCGTTATAAAATACATGGTCCTCTGGGCCAGGAGAGAGTTCTCTGAATCCGCCTAAAGAATTGCGCAATAGTTTGAAGTGAACTAAAGTTTAAAGTGAGCTAAAGTTAAGGAATTCTAATAATTATATAAAACCAGTGGAGCGAAGCGACTCCATAACTTTAGGCACTTTAGATCACTTTAGGCACTTTTAACTTGTCCGGCTTTCAGAAAAACAGCCCTTTTTATTGGTAAACCAAAGCCTGGTCTTTGGGCCAGGATTCTTTATTTTTGAAACATCATCTGTATTCGTTTTTTTCTGGAATGGCGCCGCAGCCATACGAAAAGGCCCAGAAAAACCAGCAGTACCGGCAGTCCGGCAATATTAAACGTCTTGACAAAAGTTTTTGTCAGAGATCCGGTATCATTCAGGGGATTAAAACTAAGCACCTTACTTCTCATAACGGCAATATTTTCTCGATGGCTCAAGGCATCAATCGTGTTCAAAATAAACATGTCATTGGGGCTATCGCCTTCAGGGTCCAGAACATTGTCTTTCAGCATTTCCGCCGATGCCATCAAGAAGATTTTGGCGGGCTTTCCCTTGGATATGGTTTCGCCCTGGCTTTTTATTTTCGCCATGTCAATTTGGGTCTTTTTCTCTGCCGGTTCGGACGTGCTTTCTTTTTTTTCCTGGGTATCTGTATTTTCATCCGGTGATTTTTTTTCCGGGATAGATTTGCCGGCAAAATAGCTGGGAAACTCCCCTTCAACGATGTATGCCAATGGAAAACTCTGTTTTTCGTCATCCGAGGGGGGCGGTGGGAGAAACATGGGATTTAGACTGATGTTTTTGCCTATCTCCCAGGATTTT
The DNA here is from genome assembly GCA_029857875.1 of Desulfobacteraceae bacterium. Lineage (GTDB taxonomy): Bacteria > Desulfobacterota > Desulfobacteria > Desulfobacterales > UBA11574 > UBA11574. The sequence goes on from JAOUGB010000002.1 coordinate 13,538, forward strand.
TCAGAAGATGTAAAGAGCTTGACGGCTTTGAGGTTGTTTTTAGAAATCTGTGCCTCGTCCAGTTCCAGAGGGGATATTTTGACTGCAACCAGTCCCTTGATACTACGGATAAAATTTAGATCATGGTTGATATTTTTGTTTTTGATGATGGGGGCAAAGTATATGGGTCTTTCACCACCTCCCATGTTGCTGGGGAGCCTTTGCTTATGACTATTTTCATCAAGCACATATGATTTTTTAACATGGATGCCATAATGCAACAGCAATTTGTCAAGTCCGGTATCCAGCGGCACATAGTTGGGACCCCGGTTCAATCCGAAGCCCTGCTGATTATTGGGGTTGATTTCTTTGAAAGCATCAATAAACAGTGCAAGATTGGTTCCTTTCATCAAGGCCTGATCGATCTGATAAAGTTCGTAATCGGAAAATTTTTCAGTCGGCCGCACGATCACCAGACAATTGAGGCTATCGGGAATAGACTGATCTTTTAGATCAATAGGCTTCAAACTGTAAGTCTTTGATATCAAATTTGAAAAGGTTGATATTTCATCCGGATTTTGTCGCCCCATGGGTGAAAAACTCGAAATACTTAGCGTGCCGTGTCCTGACAGATATCCAAGATCCTGGTTGATATTCACCAGGGTTTCCAAGTTGTTGTTAACGATGTCTTCCAATTTATCAACATCCACCAGATCATACTGGGTTCCGATGATGGGAAGCCGGAGCACCTTTAACAAAGGTATTTTTCTGACTTTTTCTCCGTATTCCATTACAAGACCGATCATTCCATTGCCGGCCGGGATGTTGCCTTCGGATAGATTTGGCCATTGAAGTTGCATCAAATTGTATTGTTTCCATAATGGTTCCTTTGACGGTTCCATAGAGGGGTCGATGTAAGTATATTCCAGTTTTCCAAAATTTTTGGTATTGAGGCGTTCAATGCTTTCTTTTAGTTTTGCGGGATATTCAGGAATTTGGTTAAGGCCAATTAAAGGCGCGACGGATTTTAATGAAGAAGACAGAAATAGTATGACCTTTATTTTATCCTTCAAATTCAGTAATGCACTGATTTTATTGTTCAGCTTCTGTATTGCCGTTGTCAGTTTATACTCTAACCCATTGATGGAAGTAATGGTGGGAATCCGCTCAACCATATCACCGTGAATCAACACAAGCCCCATGTAGGCTTTTTTGAATTTTACCTCATCTTCTTCATAAACTTGAATCTGAACCGGATGTATACCGTAATTGTTCGCCAAGTTTTGATTTTCCTGAGTCAAAGCGTTGATCCCTTCGGCCTCGGGGCTGACATCATAGAATTTGTAGTTAAAATACGAATTGGCATGGATGGCATATTCTTCTAAAAGATCGTGTAAATATCGTTCTGTATTGTTGTGCGGTGCGGGCAGGTTTTTTGTAAAAAAGACGTTGATGGTCAACGGTTCGGAAAGGGTGGACACCACCTTTTTACTGGCCTCGGATATTGAATAAATGCTGTTTTCGGTAAGATCGATTCTAAAGAAGAGTGTCATCCCCGCCACATTGATGAGGACAATGATGACCAGATAAATAGAAAGTTTGATATATTTTGCATATCGTTTCTGAATGCTCATTTTAAGCTCCTTAATTTTTTCCCCGCATGGCCAGGTGAGTGCTGTAAAGTCCGATGAACACGACACTTAAAAAATAGATGACATCTCTCGAATCAATAATCCCTTTGGAGATGTTCTTGAAATGAAAATCGGCGCCGAGATAACCGATGACACCGAGCAGTGTCCGGGGAAAGAAGAAAAGCATTTTATCGATCAACGTGAGGGTAAAGCAGATGGTCATACCGACTATAAATGCGATGATCTGGTTGCGTGTCAACGAGGAAGCAAACAAACCCACTGCAACAAACGATGCACCCAGTAAAACAGCACCTAAGTAGCCGCCGGCCACAGGTCCCCAGTCGAGCTGGCCCATAAAGGCGATACATATCGGATAGGCAAAGGTCGGGACCAGAGCGACAGCCACAAACAGAACACCGGCTAAAAATTTACCTAAAAGGATATCCGTAAATGTTACCGGAAGGGTAAGAAGTATTTCATAGGAACCCACATTCAGCTCTTCGGAAAAGAGCCTCATGGTCACCGCCGGAATCAAAAAGGAAAATGTAATAGGAAGCAGATTAAAAAAATTTCTCAGGTCCGCCTGGTTGTAATAGAAAAATGTCGTAAAAAAGAACCACCCGGTCACCAGCAGAAAAATAGAGATGACGATATAGGCAATGGGAGATATGAAATAGTCTTTTAACTCTTTATTGCAGATACGGATCGCCTGTTGCATATCAGTCCTCCTTGGTCAGCTCGCGAAATACGGTCTCTAATGTTTTGGTTTCCTGGTGAAACTCAATGAGAATCCAGGATGTTTGTTTGATGGTTTGATAAATGGTTTCTCTCAAATCTATTGCTGATTCACACGTAAGCCGTATGCTAAGGTTGCCGTTTTGTGCTTCATGAATGCTTTGGATTTTTTTGACACCCTCGATCCTGCTGAGTTGTTCGTTCACATCTTGAAAATCGGCATTCAGCAGGTCTAAATGGATGAAATATTTTTGACCGGCAGACTGCTTGAGATTTTCCATAATATCGTCTGCAACGATCTTGCCTCTGTTGATGATTACCACTCGATTACAGGTGGCTTCCACTTCACTCAAGATGTGAGTGGATAGAATGACGGTTTTCTCTTTTCCGATTTTTCGAATGATGTTACGTATTTCTACAATCTGGTTCGGATCCAAACCTGATGTGGGCTCATCCAGTATCAGGATTTCCGGATCGGTCATCATGGCGTGGGCCAGACCCACTCGCTGATTCAAGCCTTTGGAGAGTTCATTGATACTCCGATGCATAATTTCATCCAATCCGCATAAATTAACCAGTTGTCGAATCCTGGAGATTCTTTGGTTTTTGTCCATTCCCCGAATTCTGGCAACATAGTCTAAATAATCAAAGACCAGCATGCTGTGGTATAATGGCGCCGATTCCGGCAAATACCCCATCAACTTTTTGATTTCTAAAAGATGCTCATCCAGCGAGTAGTCCTTGACGCGAATGGTTCCGGAAGTGGGCATAAAATAGCCTGTCAGCATCCTTAACGTCGTGGTTTTACCTGCGCCGTTGGGCCCTAAAAGACCGAGAATTTCCCCTTTTTTGATGTCGAAATTGATTTGATCCACAGCGCAGAAATCGTTGTAATATTTTGTCAAATTTTCAACATGGATCATGGTTTTTCCTTTCTCTTTGACACTTAGTACTCAGATTCGTAAGTTCTATGACGTATTTTTGAAAGTACAATTGTACCGTATAAGCTGAAGCCCAAAAGTTTGAAGTTTGAAGTGCCTAAAGTGAGCTAAAGTTGAGGAACGCGCTTTTAGCGCAATCATTTATAATTAAAATTGATAGAATACCTTAACTTTAGGCACTTTAGTTCACTTTAGGCACTTTACACTTTCCCATATATAGAATGAGTAAACCAAGTTATAAATACGTTACAGTATTTAAGAATAGGTGCACTAAGACAAAAAATGGTTTTTTCAATATTTGTCTTTTAGAAACATTTGTCGAGTTCATCAACCTAAAATTTTGTTTTTTTCAGATTTGGCAAATTTCAAATGATACTTTGAACCAGCCAAAACAGCGCCATTCCAATGACGACGGTACCGCCTAAAGATTTGGTTTTCAGTGCAAAAATAAAGGTAGGTATTGCCACCCAGAGCTCGGGTTGCCAGAGGGACATATGTCGGGGCATGCCGTTGGTAACGAGTTCCGGCAAAAGTAGCGCACTGAGAATCGCCGCTGGAATCAGGTCGAGCCATTCGACCAACCACCGGGGGAGATTACGCCGGGACAGCAACACCAGCGGGAACCAGCGCGGGACATAGGTCACCAGACCCATACCCAGGATGACCCACACAACCTTTTGATGAATTATCGTAACATCCATTTTTTTATACCGAGTACCGTGGTGGCCGCAAATATGGAAGCCAGTACAATGTATGAACTGCCGGGAATAATCAAAGACAGGATGACCGCCGTACCACCGGCGATAACCGCGGTGATCACATAGAAACGCCCTTTGAGCTGAAATATCAAAAGGCAGATAAACATTGCCGTTAGCGCGTAATCGATACCGAACGCACCTTCGTGGATGAATCGGCCGGTGTAACCACCGATGACGCTGCTGACGACCCATGCAATATTTGCCGTGTGATTCACCACCAGCGCCTGATCCAGGCTCCAGATTTTCTGGCTGAACCGGGTATGGTTGACGGCAAAACTTTCATCGGTAACACCATAGGCAAATAGGGACAGTTTTTTTCGGGTGGTGTTACCCATAAAAACCGCCAGAGACGAACTCATCAGTAAATGCCTCAGATTGACTGCAAATGTTGTAATAATAATTGAAACAGCCCCTGCACCGGCTGAAAGCATGGATACGGCAATAAACTGTGAGCTGCCGGCAAAAACCAAAATAGACATCAGCATGATCTCTATGGGATGAAGCCCGGCCTTTTGGGCCAGTACGCCGAAGGCAATGCCGATGGGAATATACCCGAGGCAAATGGGCCAGGCCGCCGACAGACCTTGTAAGATTGACGTCTTGAAATCATATTTTTTGGGGGGAGAAACAGAATCGGACATTGTCTAGTCACATACTTTATAACTGTTTAAATTTGAATAGGCTGTAAATTTTTTATAAAAACTTGAGGTAAGTTCAAAACCGAATATATTTCATTGGTAAACTCGTTTTGTCAATTGTTTTCTAATGTGTATAATGCATTGAGGGTGTAGGTGTTGAAATCAAGGCAATGTTTGACAAACTGGATCTATTTATTATTTTTATACATAAAAGACGAGATTCGGAAGCCCGCACATGTTGTAGGTTCCATGAATTTAAAAAAATGAATTAAGCTCATCAAATTTGAATAGAGAAGGGAAGAAATATGAAAACTGACACCGATTATAAAAATGATGCGATTGACCTTAGATGCCCGGAATGTCGCGCACAGTTAAAGGAACGGAGATCGCGTACACCGGATAAATGCGAGATGATTTGCGGTGGGTGCGGACAAAGTTTTGATGTGTGTGACCTTGAAACCCTGGATGCATTGAAACAACAGTCTTAAATAGGATTATTCCAGAAGTTCCTCAATGGCTTTTAACAGTTCGGGCAGTTCGATGGGCTTGGTTAATGTTCGCTGTGCCCCAAACATTTTGGCCAAATGTAAATAATCCTGTGGCCCTAATCGACCGCCCCCTGAAATGGCGATGATTTTAATGTCCGGAAAGTCTTTCTTCAACTCCTGGATGGTCTCAATTCCATCTTTTTCCGGCATAATGAGATCCGTGATAATGAGATCCGTGGGGTTCTTCCGATACAGCTTTACCCCCTCTTTACCGTCAGAAGCTTCGATAACCTCATATCCATTTCGCTCTATCATTTTTCGGAGCATTGTCCGAAACTGAATATCATCATCTATGATAAGAATATTTGCCATTACTTATTTTTTCCTATTTCATCGGTTTCGTGGCGCGTAAAGGTTTATTTTTGAAATATGATTACAAGCCATCTCAAAAACACATCTAACGCCCAATTACAGCGTTTCGAGCCTCTTCAAAATGCTCACATACTCCCATGTATGCTCCGCTTTTTCATCGGCTCGCGCCTTGTCCTTGAACGTAATCTGCATTTTTGAGATGGCTTGTAGATGGAGTGTCTTTTTAATTTAACAATCATATTCAAGATTTAATACCATAATAATAACCATATCAGACTTATAGTCAAATGTAAAATTTATAAAAAATAGAACAAAAGGGCATATTTGTGAAATGACAGAAATGGATGATGTTATTTCGGGCTAAAAGATATCGATACTCTCTACCGGGCAGGTTACCCAGACGTCGTCGCCGATGCCCATTTCATGACGGTTGAATGAATCTTTGGGGATCAATACATTTAAAGGTATTCCGGCATCAACCAGAACACGGACATTGAACTGTTCCTGGTTCAGCTGAATGATCTTACCTTTTCGGGTGTTTTCTTCGGTACTGCATTTGTTTTGGCTGATCCTGACCTTTCCGGGTGAAATGGATATCCGCGCCCGGCCTGTTTTTTCAGATCGTGTCCTTAATTTAAATCCGTTGGGAAGCATGCAGTATTGGTGACCGTCTGTGCCGGTCTCGATGAGGGCGCTGAAGATATTTTCATATATGGATTTTGCAACCTTCCCCTCAAAGAGAAATATAGTTTCATCTGCAAGCCTTGATGTCTGAACCACATCATGGGTGGTGAAAACAACTGAAATGCTTTTTATCTGATTGATCTCCCGGATGATGCGTTCTATGGTAATCTGATTTTCAACATCAACACTGCTCATAGGCTCATCCAAGAGAATGACTTCCGGGGAACAGGCCAGTGCCCGCGCAATGGCCACCCGCTGGGTTTGACCGCCGGAAAGGGTGTGTGCTCTTGCATCCCTGAACGATGCCATGCCCACCAGCTCCAGCAATTCATCAACTATTTCGCTTCTTCTTTCTTGGGGTGTGCTTCTGATCTTGAGGGGGAAATCTATGTTTTTATAAACCGTCGTGGTAAAGAGGATGGGGTGTTGCTGAACAAGCACCACCTTGCGTCTCAGTTTCATCAGTCTGCCCATATTTGAATTGATTTGTTCCTTCTTGAACCAGATTTCACCGGAGGTTGGAGGCAAAAGAAAAGCCAGAATTTCAAGGAGTGTCGTTTTTCCTGAACCGTTGGGTCCAAGAAGCCCGATCACCTTACCTTTTTGAATAGAAAGGCGTTTGAGGTCTAAAACGGCCTGTTCATCGTAGGCCTTGATAATGTTCTTTAGCTGATAAAGCATCTTAATGATTTCCGCGTCCCTTGCCCTGAAAATAATTGCAAAAGATATTGACGGCAAAACTGACACTTAAGAGCACGAGTCCCAGGGCCACACTCAACACAAATTCCCCTTTGTCATATTCCAAGGCCATGGCCGTTGTCATGGTCCGGGTGAATCCTTTGGCATTACCGCCAAGCATCATGCTGATTCCTACTTCAGCGATGACTCTTCCAAACGCCATGACGGCGGCGGCCGTAATACCGAATCGTGCTTCACGGATGATCACCCATGCAGTTTGTCTGATATTTGCGCCAAGGGTCAAGGCGGTTTTCCGGTAACGATCGTCAATGCGGCTCACGGCGGAGATGGTCAGGGTGGTGACGATGGGAATAATAAGGATTATTTGGCCGATGATAATCGCTTTCTGGGTATAGAGAAGGTCATAGGTGCCGAAAACACCTCTTCTGGAAATAAAGGTATAGACAAACAAACCGATAACCACCGTGGGCAGAGCGAGCAGGGTATTCAGTATGGTGATGACCAGCCGTTTCCCTCGAAACTCAGAAAAGGCGATTAAGAACCCTGAAGGAACGCCCGCCAAACCCGCAATGAGAGTGGAGATGGAACTCACCTTCAAAGACACGCTGATAATCTCAAGCAGGTTGTGATCCAGTGTCCAGATCAGAAGCAGAGCCGAGAGAAAACTATCTGTCAAAAAATTCATAAAAGCTATTTATTTCTTTTTAAGTATCCTTTTTTAATTAATCCATTAAACCTTCAGCTAAGCTGAAGGTCCCAGCTTTGCTATGCAAGTATGTAAGTTTATATTCACCGCCCGCTTCGCTCAAGACACAGAGGACGCAGAGAATAATAATTTTTCCATTGCCGTTGAGAGGACGGCAATGGAAAAGCACCAAGCAGCTTACGCTGCGGAAACGACAAAAGGCATCAATTCTTTGGTTGCAAGGTGCCAATACGGGCATTTCTATTACCCGAAGGGTTGAGTCATTTTGCTTTTCGGCGTCTCAGCGAAAAGCAAAAAAAACCAAAAGCTCTGCGCGCTCTGCGGCTCTGCGGTGAATAAATTTTTATAAAGACCCTTTTAAGGGTCACCATCATGCCCCCCCTTTTTAGGGGTGGTTATTGACTTATGAAACAACAGGGTCTGCGATAATATTTTTCAACGTGATATGTTGTTAACCTTTTTATAAAAAACCGATACTATTCCCCTTTCGGTATTGCATCCGGGAAAAAA
>JAOUGB010000213.1 GCA_029857875.1 Desulfobacteraceae bacterium
CATGTTGGCGAATATTCTCCAGTCCACCCTCCTGACGGTCAACCAAGATGACCGCTTTGACAACATTCAGCCCCTCAGAACCGGCCCGTTCGATTGCCTTGATGGTGGACCCGCCGGTGGTTGCAACATCGTCAATGATGACCACCCGCTGTCCGGGCTTCATATCTCCTTCGATCCATCGGATAATGCCATGGTCTTTTTGGGTTTTACGTATGGAAAATGCATTGATGGGCCTTCCTTTTAATTCTGAAACAAACGCAGTGGCCATGGCCATGGGATCTGCACCGAAGGTAAGTCCGCCGATTCCGTCAGGATTTAAATCCTTTATGTTCTCAAATACCAGATGGCCCACCAGAAACATGCCTCTTGGGCTCAATGTGGTGGGTTTGCAGTTCACATAAAATTGGCTCATTCTGCCTGAAACAAGTTTAAAACTCGGTTCTTTTGTGTATTTGAACGATTTTTTACAAATGATTTCAATAAGCTCCTGTTTCATGTCCATTCTGCTCCATTGTCATGTCTTGGAAATTTTACAATTGCTTGAAATTAATAATCTTTTAATAGCTCCTGGTTTATGCCACTTCCATGGAATGATGGAATACTGGAATAATGGAACATTGGGTTTTGGGATGATGGGGTGATGGTAAAATTCATTTTAACAAAATTGATAATATCCTTTATAAAATCAATATTCCAGTATTCCATATTTATCACCGGGTCAACCGGTGCTCCCCGCAAAAAATATATAACCCGGTATGATCGGCCAGGCAGGCTAGAGTCATGTTTAATTCCGATGCCAGTTCCACAGCCAGTGAAGTGGGACGTGAAAACGCCAGTATCACTTGAATTCGTGCCCGTGCAGCCTTTTGAACCAGTTCGTAACTGATGCGCGAAGAAAGCGTCAATAAGACGGCCTCATCGAGCCTGCGATCCAAAAAGAGCTTTCCAATGGCTTTGTCCAGGGCATTGTGTCGGCCCACATCCTCTGCCACGGATAACAGCTTAAAATCAGACGAATATAGAGCGGCGGCGTGGGACGCACGGGTCTTGTCTCTCAGGGGCTGGTGTTGGGGAAGGTTTTCAAGACACTCAAGTGCCAAACCGGCATTCATCCGGGTATCGTCACCGACAGGTCTGATCATCTGATAAAGATCCTTGACAATCTCTTTTCCACAAATGCCACAACTGGTTTGACTGATATACCCGCGTCTGTCCAGAATATCGACAATCTTATCCCGTCTGGAAGCGTTCAGGGTAACGGCGACCACATTGGAATCATCACCCTCACAGCAGGAAATGGTGTTCACATCATCCGGCGTACTCACAATCCCTTCGGACAGACAAAAACCGGCGGCGTGCGCCAGCTCATCGCCCGGTGTCCGCATCACAACAGAATATGGTTTCCCTTCAATACGGATCGACAGGGGCTCTTCACCGATGAGTCTGTGTTTGGAAGCTGCTTTGTTCTTTTGATCCCAGCACAAAACTGTATGTTCAATAAATGTTTCCAATAAAAATCTCCTTTATGAATCGACCAGGCAGGTGCTTTCATTACGGACCCTTATCCGCAAGTTTTTCCGGATAAAGAAAAAGAACGTAGGGCATGGGGCACACCCTGGCAAAGTGCGAAGATTATCAGAGCAGCCAGTATCACAGCGCTGCTGATCTGAATATAATGTGGAATGATATCCGCAGCCTGTCCAGCAGTTGCCGTTGCGGAAATACCCATGCCGTAATAGAGCATATCCGTAAAAAGTCCTAAAACAATAGAACATATAGCGATTGAACTCAGATATATCAAGAGGGACTTTTTTCCAAAAAGACCGGAAATCATGCTTATAGAGGCGATGTTGGTGGCCGGACCGGCCAATAAAAAGACAAGTGCCGCGCCGGGATTCAATCCTTTCAGTACAAGCGCGGCGGCAATGGGGGTGGAAGCGGTGGCACAGACATACATGGGAATACCTGCCACGAGCATGACAAGCATGGCCGTAAAGTTGTTGTTCAGGTAGGATTGAAAAAACGAATCAGGAATCATGTAGGTGATGATACCGGCCAGAATGATACCAAGGAGAAACCATTTCCCGATATCCCCAAGAAGATCCACAAATGCAAATTTCAATCCGGAAACTATTTTCGCAATAAACGGTTTCTCCACCCGTTCCGTTTGATTTTCAAGAGTGCTGGTGCTGCAGCAACCGCCTGAACCTGAACAGACAACCTCGGGAATATTATCTGATGAACTTTTCGTCGGCAACAAAACATTTTCGAATAGACCGGTTACAATAGCGGTAATAAATGCCGCTACCGGACGAATCAAGGCTATTATAGGGTCCAGCAATGCAAAGGTCAGCGGTATGGAATCAATGCCCGATTCAGGCGTTGAGATCAGAAATGACATGGTTGCGCCATTGTTTGCACCCTGCCGCTTCAGACCTGCGGCAGCCGGCAAAACACCGCAGGAACACAATGGAATCGGAATGCCTGCAAGGGCTGCCAGCAATACCGGACGTACGCTTCCCTTTCCAAGGTAGCGACCGACGGTTTCGGGCTTGATGAAAACATAAAGAATACCGGCTATGAAAAAACCGAACAGCATGTAAACGGCAGATTCATAAAAAACCTGCCATGACGCACTTAGGATTGAAATAACAATGCTCATTATTCAGTAAAACCTTTTTTTTATAAAGAAATAAAACTGTTATTCTTGAACATGTTGTATGCTTTGTTTGATGAGCGATTTTACATGATCATCGTCCAGACGATAAAACACGATTTTGCCTTCTCTTCGATAGCTTACAATTTTTAAGTTTCTGAGTATCCGAAGCTGATGCGAAACAGCGGATTCAGAAGATCCGGAGACGGCAGCCAGATCGCAGACACATAGCTCACAGGTCGCCAGTGCCGTAACGATTTTAAGTCGACTCGGGTCGCTCAACGCCTTGAAAATATCGGTGAGACTCCGAAGTGTATCTGAGTCGGGAATATTCTCCATGGCGTGAGCTACTTGTTCTTGATGTAATACTTTTTCCTGGCATTGGTCCACGTTTTACCCCTTAATATATGATCATCTGTTCATATGTCAATTTAGTGGGCGTGTCAATAAAATAATTGATGACCTGTTATTCTTCCCGAATATACACACAAGAACAGGGTAAACGCATTTGATTTCCAATACGTGATGAGCGCTCCACGACAGCGTATATCTCTTTCCAACCGACTGAAACTTGTGCTTTAGCACCTGTAAGCCCGAACCGCGCCTGAGGTATTTAGAAACATTTATCGCTAAATTATCCCATTGATTGTTTAAGTCATCATCTTATTCGGTTCGGGCTAACGTGTGCTAAAGCCCTTCAAACAGTCATTCGGTTTTCAAGAGAAACACGCCGTCGCTACGCTGCACCGAAATCAAACGCGTTTGTCCTGGACGCCATAAATATTTATCTTGACAAATTTTGGATATTGGCTAAAATAATAAATTTCTTAAATCATAGTCGAATTCAGGCGTTTCAGGAGGAATTAAAGAGATGTACGCTATCGTTAAAACAGGCGGAAAACAATATAAAATTCATGAAGGCGATATCATTAGGGTCGAAAAAATTGAGGGAAACATCGGCAATTTAGTTTCTTTTGACCAGGTCCTTATGTTTTCAGATGGTGAAAATACCAGCATCGGTCAGCCTGTACTCGATAATGTAGCGGTAAAGGGACATATCGTAGAACAGGGCAAAGAAAAAAAAATTATCGTTTTCAAATACAAGCGACGTAAAAGATATCGGAGAAAACAAGGACATCGACAACAGTTTACTGCAATCAAAATAGATCAAATCGAAGCGTAAAAAAATCGTTTCTTTTGTTAAGGAGTTTAGATAATGGCACATAAAAAAGCTGGCGGTAGCTCTAGAAATGGGCGCGACAGTCAGGGGCAACGTCGGGGTGTAAAACGATACGGCGGTCAAACCGTAAAAGCGGGGAATATTCTTGTTCGCCAGTTGGGAACAAAAATCCATCCCGGCGCCAATGTGGGTATGGGCAAAGATTACACGCTGTTTGCCAAAGTTGACGGTATCGTTGCCTTTGAGAGGCTGGGTCGTTCCCGTAAAAAAGTAAGTGTTTATGCAGAGTGAAATTCATTGATGAAGCGATGATCACGGTGCAGTCCGGTAACGGCGGCAAGGGCTGTGTAAGCTTCAGGCGTGAAAAATTTATTCCACGCGGAGGACCGGACGGCGGCGACGGTGGCAAGGGTGGGGATATTATATTAAGTACCACGACGAGAAAACGCACCCTTTATCATTTTAAATATCAAAAACATTTCAAAGCCGAAAACGGCGCACATGGCCAGGGTAAGCAAAAGACCGGAAAAAACGGCCGAAACCTCACCATAGAACTTCCTCCCGGAACTCTTGTGATCGATGCGGATACCGGACATCTTATCAAAGACCTCGTCGACACCGATGAAACATTTGTAATTTTAAAAGGCGGTAGAGGCGGCCAGGGTAACACGAAATTTAAAACTTCCACACACCGGACCCCCCGGTTTGCTCAGCCCGGTGAACCCGGTGAAACCAGAACATTAAAGCTTGAGCTTAAACTGTTGGCCGATGTCGGAATTATCGGTCTTCCCAATGCCGGAAAATCCACACTGATTACCGCTATTTCCTCAGCCCGTCCTAAGATTGCCAATTATCCCTTTACCACACTGACACCCAGTCTTGGTGTGGTTCAAACCAACTGGGCAGAGCCTTTTGTCGTCGCAGATATCCCTGGCTTGATTAAGGGGGCGCACCAGGGAACCGGGCTCGGCATCAAATTTCTCAGGCACATAGAGCGTACCCGCATTTTGATTCACCTTATCGATGTCTCATCCATTGATCCTGATGATCCCCTCCACCAATACCATACCATCAACCAAGAGCTTGTCATGTATGATGAAAAGCTTGTAAAAAAGCCTCAAATTGTAGTACTCAACAAACTTGATCTGCCCGGGGTTCGGAAAGCGGCTGAAATTTTTCAATCTGCGTTAAAGGATAAAAAAGTATTACTTATTTCCGCATTAACCGAACAGGGGCTTGAAGAATTAAAGTCTCAAATCGTTCACCTATTGGACAGCGATGATGAATGAGAAAAGAACATCGATTTTTAACAGCGCCAGACGAGTAGTGGTAAAAGTTGGCAGC
>JAOUGB010000214.1 GCA_029857875.1 Desulfobacteraceae bacterium
CGTCAAAAGGCAGGACTCGATATTTGACGGACCTTTCATCTACGATTTCTCCATATGCATATCTTTTCTTAAGTTAATACAAACTTCGTGCCAATTTGCCAGTAAAATGCTAAATAAATTAAAAAAGCAGGGCCTCTTTAAAAGCCCTGCTTTTTTTCCTGATTCCACAAAAATCGACCAATTGGAAGGATTGCTTGTTGTCTTTAGTTCTTCTTCTTAAAAAGCGGAAATCTATGGGTGTAAGGACTGTTGGAAAGCACAATCTGAACAGCCTCATAAATCATACTATTGACCAGAATGGGACCGATAAAGTTGCCGGTCATCTTATGAGGCATACCTCTGGGAATATTAACAACAATAAATAGATCCAGATATCTGTTATTCCCATCTCCATTCCATGACATCTCCTTTAATGTCGCTTCCAAATCTATTTTATAGTCCGGAATAAACAGAAATGGGTTTGTAATGACAAAGGCAAGTCCAGGATCATCAATTGACTGATACCAGAAGAAAGGTGAATTTTCTTGATGCTGAAGTATAAAAAATTTCTTTTTGTCCGGAAAACCCAGCATACCAAAAGGCATCTTAATAATTTTTTCTTCTTTTATACTGATCGTTCCGAATCTCGTTGTTTTAATCTTCAATTTTTCTCTCGCTTTGAACCTTTCAAGATTCAGATAAATTAAACGTCTTGGAAATTATATAACATGCTTAAATCACTTGTCGTTTAATGCCAATATGTTCATGCCAACGGTATGGAATAATGGAATGTTGGAAACCTGGAATATTGGGAATCAGAGTGGAAATATACTAATTCAATTGTCATAAAATCCTTCAAACCCATCAATCCATTACTCCATTATTCCATTATTCCCAATTAGGGCGAAGCCCCTCTAAGTTTATTTATTTTTTCAAGAGCCCTGAGGACTTGTAAAGGGCGGCCGCCTTTGTAAGATCTGAGTCATTTATATCTGATGAACTCAAATTTTCTTCTCTGATTCTCTCATATATTTCCTGGCGATGAATTTCAATGTGTTTGGGTGCTTCAATTCCAAGCTTTACCTGTGTCCCTTTTATTTCAACCAGCGTGACCGTAATATCATCGCCGATATTGATCTTTTCACCCAACTTCCGTGTTAGTATAAGCATAGCCCATCCATGGCATCTATTAGTTTGTTATTAAATTATTTTAAATAATCTACCAGAGTCAATGTCATCACTTTAGATGAAGAGGCCAGAGCAGCCTGATACGTCAGCTCTGCAGCTTTAACATTCATGATGGCCTCGGCAATATCCGCATCCTCAATCTTTGAAAGCCTTTCCGTATTGGAAAAGTTCAAATCCTGATATATCCTATCCTTAATTTCCATACGATTCATTTTTGAGCCGACATCTGAAATTTTGCCCGAGATATCATCAAAGTGCGTATCCAGCTTATCCATTGCATCCTGAATGCCGCTGACATCATTGCCCTGGAGAGCGGCCTTCAAATCGACCAAAGTATTAAAAACCGTACCGAACACTGCCTGACCATCACTTCCGATCTCAAAAGTGGAATTCTGGCTGATTTTTATTGTAAAGGGGTTATTGTCACCAATGTAAGTGCCGTTCTGACCAAATGGAATCGTGTCGGTTTTCGAACCTGCAAAAATATAATTACCTGCCACATCTGTATTTGCCAAGGAGACGATTTCATCCAGCATATTTTGAACGCTTTCCGCAGCCGAAGCCCGCTGGTCGGATCCGGTTGTTCCGCTGGCCATCTGAACACACAACGCTTTTGTATCGGAAATGATATTTTGCACATTTGTCAGGGCACTTTCAGATGCAGTGAGCCATGAATTTCCGTGACTGATATTGCGCCCCATCTGCTCAATGCTTGATAGAGTAGATCTGATATTCAGTGACTGGGTAAGGCCCACAGGGTCATCAGAAAGATTGTTGATACGCTTTCCGGTGGTGGCAATTTCATTGGCCTTATTCAGCTCTTCATAGATACTGCCAAGATTGTATTTGACCGCATCATAAACGGATTTATTGGCAACTCTCATGTAAAACTCCTTTTATTTCAATTCAAGCAGTGTATTGAGCATCTCATCGGAAACACCGATGAGCTTGGCCGCGGCTGCATAGGCATGCTGAAATTTTATGAGATTTGTCATCTCCTCATCAAGGGAAACAGCCGATATGCTGTCTCTGATGGTGGATAATTCGTTTACCATCATCTCAGCAAAGGATCTGTCTCTTGAAACACTTGCAGAGGTAATGCCTATGGCACCCACCATAGAATGATAATAGTCTTCAATGGTTGAAGTGATACTCCCCTGTGTATTTCCATTGATCCTGTCGCAGGTCCATTGCGAAATACTCATGGATGTAGATTGCAGGTCCGTGATCGCCAGAGCGTTATTATTGTCGCCTGACGCCATAGTTCCATCACTTCCAACCTGGGCTGCGGCAATGAAGTTCTTATTCAAACCGATGGTATCATTAACCCCCATGTTTCCGGAACTGGAACCAGTGAAAAAAGTATTGATTCCAAAAGCCGCGAGAACATTTGAATCGTCATCAGAAAATGCGAGGGAGCCGAGAGATGCAATTTCTAGAGTATCTATGCTTATATTCAATCTGTACTGGCTGTCAATGGATGCTTGAACCCCTGTTTCATTATTGATGGCGGTCACAAGATCATTTGTCGTCATACCGGAGGTAACTGTTATGGTAATAGGATTGCCCTGAAGTCCGGTTGTACCGGTATCAGAGTCGTACGGATCACCATCGGCATCAAAAAGCCATATTTTGAATGTCTTGTTGTTATCATCGACTTTATCCTGATAGGATAAACCGCTAGATGTAATTGCCGATCCAGGATTCGTTACCGCATATTCTCCGGTAACGGAACTGAATCCTTCCAACCCCACCCCCTGACTATGCTGCTGGTTAACAGACCAGATAAATTCTTTCGCCAAAGCATCAAGATCCAATTGATTTTTGGCAATAATCTCGTCTCGTATGTCTAGCCAGCCGCCAAGTTTTCCATTGGTAAGATAGTTGGTGATATCAACATAACTGCCGTTGGAGCTCTGCCAGGTTACCCTGTCTCCATTGGGACCGCCCATTTCCAGTTCATAGTCGCTGTTTCCTTGAACCAGCGTACACCCTCTGGCCGCTACAACGGTTAATGAACCATCACTTTGTTCAAAAGCCTGTACATCCAGATATTCATTGAGTTCTGAAAGCAGAGTGTTGCGTTTATCCCTGAGATCATTTGCAACGTTATTTGCCTCCATACTGACAATCTGACCATTGACCTGTGCGATTTCGTGTGTAATCTTATTTATTGTTTCTATTCCAGAAGTTACGGCACCGGTCAAATCCGTATCAATCTGGATCAAGTCGGTTTCCAGAGAGTTAAATTGCTCTGAAAGAAGGAGGCTTTGTTCATAAAGCGAAATTCTTTCCGAAGGGCCCGAGGGGTTGTTAGAAATATCATACCATCCATTCCAAAAATCGGATACCATTGTACTGATGCTGGTACCGGAATTTTCATTAAAAAAGCCTTCCAGCACCTGCATGTATTTTTCCATCTCAGAGGAAGATGACATGTTCGATTTTTCCTGCATGAGTTTGTTCTCTATAAACTGGTCACTGGATCTGGACACCTGTTCCGTGTTTACACCTCTGCCCAAGAGCAGTCCTTCGTAAAGTAATGGCTGTTCTGCTACAAGGACAGGATTTTGCCGTGAATAACCTTCTGTATTCACATTGGCAATATTTTGAGCCGTCACCCCCAAGCCATACTGCTGGGCGTTTAAAGCACTGGTAGCAATATTTAATACCATTCCTATACCTGACATGCTCAAACCTCCCTGGCCAGGAAAGAACGAGAACCGGATTTATTAAAATGACATCTGTCATTGTAAATGTATCCGGAATCGGACTCTCCTGTTATAATCGATATCATCTCATCCAGAAATTCCAGAGAATCATCGATATAGAGGATGTTTTGTTTCCTTAAGATCTCGATTTCACCTTTTAGTTTTAAAATCCTTAAGTATAGCTTTTTAAATTTATCCGTGTATTTTTCGGGAATAAGATCCATTACCAGATTAAGATTAAAAGCGTCTGGTTCATTTTCCGGATTAACGGCGACAGACATCTCTCGCCTGATGGATTTTATCTGGGCACATATCTCATCTTTTTCTTTAGATATTCCCCATAACTTATTGAGATCTATTCTTATAAGAGACTTTCTCTCTTCTTCAAAACAATAAAGCAGATCATTGTAAAGCATGATCTTTTTGTAAAAAAGTTTTTCAATCGTATCAACGGTAAACGCCTCCATAAATACACTCCCTATTCCATTATCGGTCATTTTTTTTGTTATCTAAAGTGCATCTTCAATCTTTTAAACTTTCAAAAAGCATCTTGCCAAGCCCCATGCCTTTACCTTTTGCCATTCCAAGGGCAAGATTTTCGTCAAACATCGATTGAATAATCTTACTTTCATTGTTATTTCCCAAAAAACCATCTTCCGTAACGGCTGTTCTCATCGATTTCAACATATAGGTGATAAAAATAGATTCAAACTCGGAGCAGGCTCTTTCGAGATTTGCTTGACGAATGTCATTGGGAGCAATTGTTGCATTCTGGTTCGTAGCAATTGCTTTTATCATTTTTTATTTTCTCCTCTAGATAATTTCGAGCTCGCCCTGAAGCGCACCCGCGGCTTTAATGGCCTGTAAAATAGTTATGAGATCCCTGGGGGTTACGCCGATGGCATTCAATGCGTTGACCAGTTCGCCGATGGTGTTTCCTTGTGGAATCAAAAGAAGACGATTGTCTTCCTCAGCCACAGATACCTGACTTTCGGGGGTAACCACTGTACTGCCACCCGGAGCCACAACTGTGCCGCCTGCCATCTGTTGTGGAGCAGCCCCTCCACCTGATGGTGCAAAGGGTAGCGGCTGCGATACATTCTTATTCTCTTTTATATGAATACTCAAATTTCCATGAGCAACGGCAACTTTTTGAATCCTGACATTTTCTCCGACCACAACCGTTCCGGTCTTTTCATTCACGATAACCTTGGCGATTGAATCCGGCTCTACTTGGATTTCCCCAATTTGAGCGATCAAGTTGACCACTTTGTCTTCAAACTT
>JAOUGB010000216.1 GCA_029857875.1 Desulfobacteraceae bacterium
GACCACCCATAATCCCCTTATTCTCATCATTGATGATGAGCCTGCGATTTGCCGAAACTGCGTCAAAATACTTTCTAAAATGGATTATGATGTCCGGTATGCCCTAAATGGATATGACGCATTAAAAATGGTGGATGAAACCGTGTTCGATGTGGTGGTCACTGATTTAAAAATGACTAACCTGGGAGGTATGGAAGTTCTCCGACGATTGAAAGCGTCTTATCCGGAAACCATGGTCATCGTTATCACCGGCTATGCCAGCGTTTCTTCAGCCGTCGAAGTAATGAAGATGGGCGCCTTTGACTACCTCCCGAAACCGTTTACGCCGCACGAACTGCGTGCGGTTGTTCGACAGGCGTTGATCCAAAGAGAAATGCTGATTCAGAATCGAAAACTTTTGGAACAGAAAAAGCGCCGAAAAACGTTTACACATCAACTTATCGGGGAGAGTCCGAAAATTAATAAGGTCATTTCCATGGTTCAAAAGGTCGCTCCCACAGACGCGACGGTGCTTATTTACGGTGAAAGCGGAACCGGTAAAGAGTTGATTTCAAGGGCGATTCACGCCAACAGCAGCAGAAACAGCAAGGTGTTTTTTGCCGTAGATTGCGGGACTTTGTCGGATACCCTCTTGGAAAGCGAGCTTTTCGGTTATACCAAAGGGGCGTTTACGGGGGCACACCATGACAAGGAGGGCATCTTCAAACTGGCAAACGGCGGCACCGTGTTTCTGGATGAAATCAGCAATATCAGCCTGGGTGTTCAGAGCAAATTGTTAAGGTTTTTAGAGAATCGAGAATTCCTGTCTTTAGGGAGCACCAGGACCGAAAAAGTGGATGTCCGGTTGATTTTTGCCACCAATCAGAATCTTGAAGAAATGGTTGAAAGGGGTTCTTTCAGACAAGATTTTTATTATCGCATTTTTGTATATCCGATTCTTATTCCCCCTCTAAGAGAGAGAAAGGCGGATATTTTACCCATTTCCTATCATTTTCTGCATCAGTTTTGTCTCGATTTCGGAAAAAAGATCATTGGATTCGATGACGATGCAGTAGCACGCTTGACCGCATATGATTGGCCGGGAAACGTCCGACAACTGAGGAATATTATCGAACGGGCGGTTATTTTGTGTGAAAAAGATAAAATTACCCATAGAGAGCTTCCACTCTTGGGGGAGATGGCTGATATTGAAGAATTGATCGATCATGTTCCTGAAACCAATGATGAACTTAAACGAATCAAAAAAGAAATCCGTGAGAAAGCGATACTAAAAGTCGAGAAAAATTTCGTGATGAACGCATTGATGAAAAACGACTGGAATGTCACCCAAGCCGCCAGGAAAGTGGGGCTTCAAAGAACCAACTTCCAGGCGTTAATGAAAAAACACAACATCAAGCTTCCCCAAGCCGTCAAACCGGATGCTTAGTGCCTGAACGAAAACTGTCTTTTTCGCCAATATCTGTGTCAGACTCAAATTTTAACCCGCCACCGAACTTTGGCGGGTTAATCCTCGAAATACTACCAGTATTCCTGTGGTTAAAATTTTCGTCTTCCCCACCGGGGCTTAGGCCCTATGGGCCGGAGGCTTGATCTTAACGAAAAATCCTATTTTTCGTTCGGGCACTACTTAATTTACAAATAAAAATTTGGCATCCGAATTCCCATTATTCCACATTTCCAGTATTCCAACATTCCAATTGCAAATACCCAGTCGCATCAATTTTTCGACGTTGCTTGAAAATTAGGGGTTTGAAACTTGAGTGTAAGGAAAATATACCCTGTATATTTTTATTATACGATCCTCAGATTTTTTTAAAATATCTCTGAAATGCTTGCGCCTGCCCGTATTAACCATTCATCGCTATCGATTTATTTCCTTTAAAAACAATATATTATGAAATCTTGTTCAAAGGATATCAACATCGGTATATAAGCCGATTCCATTAAAAATGTTTTTCTTTGTTTCATATTCAAATGTATATTTATTTTATACATTTTCCCTTTGTCCAAAGGCCCATATTATAGTTAAAAGAAATAAAATCAATAAGATAAGTTCGATCCACTTTTTTGGCACACATCATGCAACGAGAAATGGCAAGAAATCATCCAGCAACAAAAAACAGATTAAAATTAAAAAATAATTGAATAGAAAATTTCTTGAAGGAGGAAAAAATGGCAACAGCAGCAAAGATAATGGTCGTTGATGATGAAAAACAAATCTGTCAAAATGTGGAGAAAATCCTTTCAAAAAATGATTATGAGATCATTCACGCCACCAGCGCCAAAGAAGCCCTGGAAAAGATGGCCAAAGATTCATTCTCACTTCTCATTTCCGATATTGTGATGCCGGAAATGAACGGCCTTGAATTTTTGAGGCTTGTAAAAAAGGAATGGCCGTTAACAAAAGCGGTGATGATGACAGCCTATGCTTCTACCGATACAGCGGTAAAAGCCATTCGGCTGGGAGCCCTGGACTATATTTCAAAACCGTTTACTCCTGATGAGCTGAGATCGACGGTTGAACTGGCCTTGTCCGGAAAACTAATTGAGGCGCCCACCACGCAAAAGGAAAGAGAGATTATCGATGTCGATATTCCCTTTGACAAGGAAGAGGTTGCGAAATATGCAGGTGATGACTTTGTAGACAAACTCGGGCCTTCAGATATGCCGGTGGTTGTAGCTGCGCCGGAAACCTTGGAAGGTTATTGTACCCTTGGAAATATGGTATGCGATATTTTTAAAAAGCTGGGAAATACCTGTAAAGGCGGAAACAAAACCGGTGAATGCCCCCAACTGAAAGCCAAAAAGAAAAAGGGCGCCAAAGCAAAAGGTTTTGATTCTGAAAAATTGATTGGTATCGATTATCCCTTTAACTATGAAGAAGTGGCATCCATAACCGGTCCCGAATATGTGTTGAACATGCAGCATGAAGGTGTATCGTTTATACCGTATGAAGAACTCAAAAAGAATGTTGCACAAATGATGGCGGAAACATCCGAAGTTACGGCGGATGTCATTGAATTTCCGAAAGAAGCCGTACGGGCGGAAATTTTGGTGATCGACGATGAAGTTGCCGTCAATAACAACGTTCGTAAAATACTCTCAAAGAAAGATTTTCATGTGGATCAGGCCGTTACGAAAGCCGAGGCCCTTGAAAAGATCGAACAAAAAGCGTATGCGCTTGTTGTGCTGGATTTAAAGATCCCGGAAGTTAAGGGCCTGGAGCTTCTAAAGGCGATTCGTGACAAAAGACCTGAAACCATGGTCATTATCATTACCGGATATGCCAGTATCGAGACAGCCGTGGAAGCCTCAAGGATGGGTGCGGTCGATTACCTTCCCAAGCCGTTCACGCCCGAAGAAATCCGTGATGCAGCTGAAAAAGCCTTCCGTTTTGCCGCTTAAACCTTTTGAGCGTCTCCCAAATCCATCTGGGCTTGGGAGACGCTTTCAAAATTCGATAAAAAAAGCCAAGTCTTACATCCCAACATTGAGAAGAACATAAGATATCTGTTTTCGTACTTTCGTCCTAAATGTCGTGTTCGAGATTTATTTTAATGATTAAGAAAAATGCTTGATACTATGTTTCTTAGCAGGTATAAAATAAGAGAAAAGTAAAATGTTTTCCCCTGCCATAGAAACAAGAAACATTTATAATCTTCAGCGTTAAAGGTCTTTATATGAAAGGAGGAAGTTATGCCGACATATGAATTCATTTGCGAAAAATGTAAAAAGCCCTTTACCCTGATTATGAAAATTTCAGAGTATGAAAAGAAAAAGTTTCAATGCCCGAAATGCAAAAGCCGTAAGGTGAAACAGCAGATTACTTCTTTTCAAACGA
The DNA here is from genome assembly GCA_029857875.1 of Desulfobacteraceae bacterium. Taxonomy (GTDB): domain Bacteria; phylum Desulfobacterota; class Desulfobacteria; order Desulfobacterales; family UBA11574; genus UBA11574. The sequence continues at coordinate 3,842 of JAOUGB010000216.1, forward strand.
TTACTTCGAGTAAGAGTTAATACCTGAATCTTGCATGAAAATTGATAAGAAACTTCATGTTGCTTGAATATAACGGGGCTCGCGCAAAATTCAGATATTAACAAAGCACAGAGTTTCAGGTCATCCTGTATCTCAGATGTGTGAACCGTTTTTGCGTTTTATCGTTGTGTACGCCCATGGCGAGGGCTTTTCGGGTGCCTACCATAACCACCAAATTTCGGCCTCTTGTTACAGCGGTATAGATCAGGTTGCGCTGGAGAAGGATATAATGCTGGATGAGGACAGGGATTACCACTGCCGGATATTCCGAACCCTGTGACTTGTGCACGGAAACGGCATAGGCCAAAACCAATTCATCCAGTTCGTAAAACTCGTAGACGACATTCCGGCCGTCAAACAATACCGTAATTTCGTTCTCATCCGGCCGAATACCAACAATCCTGCCGATGTCGCCGTTGAACACCTCCTTATCGTAATTGTTCCGTATCTGCATGACTTTATCGTTTACCCTGAAATTACGGCTCCCGCGCATGATTTCCACTTGAGAAGGGTTTAGGCTTTTTTGAAGTTCCGTGTTGAGATTTCCGGCCCCCACCATCCCTTTATGCATAGGTGTCAACACCTGAATGTCATCCACCGGATCCAGGCCAAAACGTTTGGGGATGCGCTCTTTGGTCAATTCCAGAATGATCTCTAGCACTTTTTCAGGATCTTCCTGTTGAATGAAATAAAAATCGTTGTCCGGCACATCGTCCTCAAATGTGGGAAGAATTCCGTTATTGATTTTATGGGCGTTGACGATAATTCGGCTTTCTCTGGCCTGTCGGAAAATTTCCTTCAACTCCACCACCGGGATGACGCCGGATGCAATAATATCATTAAGAACATTACCCGCACCTACCGAGGGCAGCTGGTTGACATCCCCCACAAGGATAACGGTGGCAAAGGTTGGTATGGCCTTTGTCAAATGGTGCATCAGTACGGTATCGATCATGGAAGCTTCATCCAGGATGAGCAGATCACAGGTGAGCGGCTTTTCTTCGTTCTTTTGAAACCCTCCTTTAGCAAAACTGTATTCCAGGAGGCGATGGATGGTTTTGGCCTCATGACCCGTGGTTTCACTCATTCGTTTTGCGGCTCTTCCCGTAGGTGCGGCCAAAAGTGTTTTTACCTTGAGCTTGGAAAAGATTTTTAAAATCGCATTGATGATGGTGGTTTTGCCGGTGCCCGGTCCACCCGTAATGACCATGATCTTGTTTTCAAGGGCACATCGTATGGCTCTTGCCTGATTTTCCGCCAGACGAATAT
>JAOUGB010000217.1 GCA_029857875.1 Desulfobacteraceae bacterium
GGCAGATCCGTTTTTGGGGGTTTGCCCTTTTTGCTTTTATATTGATTTTACAATATATATAACCGGAGTTGATTAACCTTGGGGGTGTGAGTATCCTCTCACCCTTACTGCTTTTGATCAAAAAGCGTTGGATTTTGTTGTTTGTTCAATGGTTAGCCTATTCAGGGGCGATCGTTTGGATTCAAACAACTTTTTCTTTGGTTCAACAACGCAGAATGGCTGGAGTTCCATGGGTTAGGATGTTGCTTATTCTTTCCGGAGTCACAGTTTTGACCTTATATGCTGGATATCTCTTAAGCTCTGATATTGTAAAACAACGATATCGCTAAAGCCCCATAAGTCAAAAGATCCTCCGTTTACTTATTGTAGAAATTATGAGATATATGTCATCAGCACGAACTGACTTCAGATTGCTGTTTTATCAAGCTATCACCAAGCCCTGGCAATCCTAAAGGGTTTTAAATCGACAATATTTATCAAGTCGAAAATATGATCGGAGGAGAGTAGATGAAAAAATTAACAGTATTTTTTTTAATGATAATTATATCAATTACCTCAGCAACTTTCTGTTTGGCCAATGAAAAAAAGAATCACACCTGTTTTAGAATTGTCGATTCCGATAAAGATGGTGAGGTAACCTTTCAGGAGTTTGAGAAATTTTTCGGAAATGATAATGAAAAATTCAAAGAAGCTGATTTGGATAAAAATGGCAAACTTTCTCATGATGAATATCATGAACTTTTTGGTCATGGATCTTGATGCTTAGATAATAATGAACAAGATATGTCAGAATTGATTTCGGTTATAAATCTTCACTTTTCGGTAATTTAAGTTTATCACGTAGTCGCAAAATAAATCCTTAAGATCAAGGTGCTATATATTGTAAGATGATCAAGATGAAGGTGATCGCAAACTTTTATTCCAAATGCCATATGTAGCGCTTGCCATAACAACTTGACAATAATGATATTTTCATAAACTTTCAAAGTGTCCGAAGCCGACAAATACAATATCCACCCAACATCAACATATTGACGTCTCAATCCCCCGTTCCCTCCTTTGTAGAACAAACACTGACAAGGTAATGAGCCCAATCACCTATAAAAAAATCAGACAAACACGGATACAGCCACCTTTATTTTTTTGTACATAAATATTTAAAAAGCCAGATCAATTCTTCATGAGTTATTCGGTTTAAAATGAATTAGTTACATTGAGATAGTTGGCTATGTAATGCTTGGGTTCAAAAATTTGAATCAGGGGCATCGGAATTTTTCGTTATTAATTTAAGGGGTTATATGGTTAGCTCCCAATAGGGTTCAAAATTTTGAACCGGCAATACGGTAATTTTTTGCCATTAAATTAGGGAACTACACAATATGGCTTTTAAGAGGGTTCAAAAATTTGAACTATACAGTCGATTTTAAGGATATTTCAATGGATAAAGTATAGATATATATCCTGGGCGTTGCATAGTGTAACATATTAGAATCGCCGTATTAATCGATATGCCAAGAATTTATTAAGTCTTGTTGCCATATTTTGGCAGGGAAATTGCTAAATAATTTATGATCTATAATTTTTTTCTAATTTCATCAGTAGAGTGTCAGATATAACTACCGATTAAGGTGGAACTGAAATAACCAGAAATTGTTGGGGTTAAACTGTGGAAATTATAAACATTCTGATACCATTGTTGATTTTAATAGGCGGATGGTATCTGTGGCACAAAACCTTTTCCTGATAATTCATCTGTTTTCTCCCTTTATGGCTAATCGGCAAATGCATATCAGTAGTGATTCTGCATTTAAAACGAGACAAGGAATTGCCCTATGAACAATGTAGGCATAACAGATAATGGAAATAGACGTTTCGGTATTGATAGGAGGGAGTTTTCATACACAGCACATTTGCCTGAAAGAAGATCGGACAAAGATCGTAGGGGCGTATCTGATCATAGAAGTATCCAGACTAATGAAATCAGAAGCGATATAGAGGACCAACAATACCATAGCAGTATAATATATTAAGGAAGTTTAATATCAAGAAACTGTGACGCTTCGGATTACCAAGGTGGAATCAAACGACTCCGCCTTTTTTTTTCGATTCCTACCTCTAAATAAAAACCGGCGAAAGTTGAGGTGGTTACCTCTGTCAAAATCAACCAAAACAGCGGTCATTTGCCGATGAAGTTCCGATTGACAGCGCATCCTTCTTCCGATAATTTAAAACACATCGGTCATAATAACTGCATGTTCTCATATCTTGGGCCATAGATGATGGGAAAACAATTCGTTATGCTCGTTTAACCCGTCCCTCCAAAAGGGAATTATTATCTTTTCAATTCGTTTATAATGTGAATGACTACATATTTAATTCATGCCATCGTTTTTCTGACTGCTGTCGCCGTGAATCCCCTAAACGTGAAGGCCGATATTGAAATCGTGCGTGAGATCGTTATCGCACCGAAGAACGGACACGCAGGAGCCAACGTAGGCCCTTGTTAACGGTTCTTTCAACATCGCAATGATTAAGGCTGACGTGGATATAATTGTTGGCCCGGTACCTGCTTCTGTTGTTGACTCAATCGATATTGCCATTAAAGCCAGATTTACAATGAAAAATGACTCGTCAGAGTCTCTGGCCCTTACTGTAGGATTTCCGGCCAGTGATTCAGAGTATTCGGCCTGTAAGCTAAAAGGTTTTACTGTAAAGTCCAACGGCGCACCCCTTTCTGTCTTCAACAGGATTACCGGATACCCACGGCGTCTCAACCATGTATACATATCGGGCCCCGACAAACAAGGCCATCGCAGTCTGCCGGATTATGCCTAAGCTGATGTGCCAAAAGATCAAGGAGTCCCCAAAAGAACTCACGCCCGTAAGATGTTCGGTGATGAAATGATAGGGCAAGAGAGCTTCCACAACCTGATGGTCTGGAAGGAAACCTTCGACCCCGGTCAGATCAATACCATTGAGGTGGCCTTCGAAATCGCGGTCCCTTTACAAATAAACAGCGTCAAACTTAAGAAGGTCAAAGGAAACTACAAAGGCATATGGCCCCAAGAGGCTAACAACATTCCCGAGCAGTTTCTCAATTCTTTGCCCAAAGGTGACGCATTTTATTTTTTCGACTATTACCTGACATCCGGGGCATCTTGGAAGGGAACTATCGGAGAACAGTATGTCACTTTGAAGTTGGATAGCTCATGGACCGGGCATAAACTTTACCGCAATGTTGGCCGTGAGATTCTTGAGTTTGAAAAACAGGAGAAGGGAAGACCTACGTTTTTTCCCTACGTGATACAGAGCCGACAGCCAATCTGCTTTTCGCCCTTAAAAGGTCTTAACTTCTGAGATCATTTGACAAATGTATCCGTGACCTCGATAGCCCATATCCACAAAGGCATGATCTGGACGATCAGCAATACGCTCTACCTAATTTATTACACCCTTTATTCGCAACAACGCCTGCGCGTTATTACCCAAGGCAGGAGCCCAGTGCGGTAGTTCCGAACGCTGGGATCTGTGCGGGGAGTGCCGGGTAACTGGCGTTCCTACCGCGATTTTCGTTTTTCAATAAGGGCAAACCTATTTCGTAGGTTTTGCCTTTTTTTCATCTATAGGGCCTGATTTTTAACTTTCATATCATCGAGAGCTAGAGTTGGGGAGGCTCCGCGAGCTCACCTAAAAGGCTCGCGCGCCTCACCAAAATCTCCCTCTCTGAAAGGTACCAGATATATGTACTGGAAATTGAAATGCTTGGACCTGTGGTTTTGGCAAGATATCCCTTCCTCACCCCATTTCATTCAATTCAAAATTCACTCCTTTAGATAATACATATATCGCTTGATTAATATATCACAATGTAGTAGTGAGAGTTATTATTTAATTTTTTAAGATAGGTATTGCAATCCAATATGGATGATAAAGAATTTAACAAATTTCGTGATAAGATAGCCCAACATTTAGGTGTATCTTTGAAAGCTTTCCACAGCTATGAACAAAATTGGCAAAACATACCAGCACATATGAAACGGCAGATGTTGTTTCTGCTGTCCAGAATGCATGAAAATTCTAAAGACAGAAAGCCGTGCTGGGTTATAAAAAAATGCCCCACTGCGACCAAAAAACAATGTCCGGCCTGGGAATTTCAGGCTGGACAATTATGCTGGTTTATTTACGGAACCATTTGCTGTGGTCACAAGTACATGGACTGGAAGGAGAAAATGGAGTTTTGTAGGTCTTGTGAAGTTTTTAAATCCTTTCTCTAATCTTAATAAAATTCTCATCTTTTTAACTCGACACCAGAAAGATATGATATCTACATATCAATTGTTGCTGTGAATTGTTGATAGACTGGCAAGAAATCACAACATGGAGAAAATTAAATAGCATGGACCAGTCACTAAGATTACTAATAATTGATGACGAGGAGCATGTTCTGGCTAATCTTTGCCATTTTCTTAATGATAAAAATTACGATGTCACCTCAGCTTCTGATGGTTTGGAAGGACTGAGATTATTTGAAAATGATCAACAAGGATTTGACCTGATCATAACAGATATCGTTATGCCAAAACTAAGTGGAATGAGCCTTATTTCAATAATTAAGAAAAAATTCCCTGACACACCCGTTATAGCAATAACTGGATGGGGGGAATATCCTGGAGCGTTTGCTACAGAATCCCAAGCGGACAAGGTATTGTCAAAACCATTTGAACTTTCTGAGCTTGACAAAGCAATCAATGAACTAATTTCTTCCAAAAAGCAAAACGCTCAGGATTAAAAATCATGGCAACACCATTGATTGTAACAAGCGAAAGCATCAACAATTTGATATCTGCATATCAATTGTTGTTGTGAATGGTTTAGAGATTGGCAAGCAATCACAACATTTAATTCAGTTCAAAATCTTTTATATTGTGAACTGACGCTTTAAGCTTATAATAGTAAATCAAGCCCCTCACTTTCTCCCTGAGTTAATCCATGGACCAGGGACATCCTTTTCAGCCATGCGCGCCTATAACGTTGGTTCATTCTTTAAACTATCTGACATGAAAAAACACTTGACATGCCATTTATATCCCCATTTTATACTCCATCCTTTGTTAAACCCCTGGAAAACTCATCCCTTTCTAGGGG
>JAOUGB010000218.1 GCA_029857875.1 Desulfobacteraceae bacterium
TTGTGACGGGTTTTGGTCATGAATGCATGACATCCGGCACAGTTCTTATCCTGTTGTTTGGATTCATGGCACCCGGTACAGCTGCTTTGATGTCCGCGTTTATGAAAAGCGGTTTCAAGTGTAATTTCCCTGCCATTTTTTGTAACTTTTTTTGAACCGGCCAGCGAATGGCAGGTCGCACACGACTCCAGACTTGCAAGGTGACATACGCGGCAGGTGTCATTGTATTCTTCATGGTTCTTATGATCGAAGGGGACCTGGTTCATCCTTGAGATACGCCCCTTTTCATCGCCGGTTTTGATGATGACATTATCCGGTTGTCCCCTCTTCAGCCTGGGGACATTTTTCACCTTTTCAATTTTCAGTTGCTCTTGGGCATCATGGCATCCGGCGCACCGAAGAGGGCCTGCATCCATGTGCTTCGCACGGGTCTTTTGATGACAATCGATACAGGCAAAATGGGAGGCAAACCGCATGGAGATCACTTTTTCCGTAGCATCACTTTCCGGCTTTTCTTTATGACAATACCGGCAGGTGCCTTCTTTCCCCTCGGCATAGAAGAGTTTTTGGCTTTTCTTGTCATATTCGTGGTGGCAGCGATCACATTTGTTCTCCTGGGCACGGTAATGTCGAAAATGGAGGGATTTGTCGAACCCCATGGGAACCCTTGAAGATTGGATCAAGGGTCTTTCCTTGTGACACTCATCACATTTAACAGGGCCTGCCTTTTCTCCAGCCCCAACCATTTCAGTATGGCATTTGGTGCAGTTGTCACAGTAAATTTTCGTTAATTCTTCACGACTTATATCTTTTAGCCGCATAAATTTTTGGGACATACGTCCGTTTTCAGTCTTATGACAGGCCATACAGTCTTTATTTTTCTTTTCCAAGGCGTCGGTATGCTGGTCATGTAAAAATATAGCCTTGGTCTTTTCAAGTTTTCCAAAAGCCGCCATATTATCGAAAGTAATGATATCCGGCCGAAACATGATCGGCTGAGTATCGTCAGGGGGTTTTGACAATGCTGTAACATCAAAAGCGCCCATAAAGCCGATTAACAAGATGACAATCGTAACAGAGATTCCAGCCCCTATGAGTAACGATTTTCCCTTCACCATAATTCTTATCCTTGCCTGTTATCGAATATATAATTGTAAAGTTATTTCTTCGTGAACCCTAAGTGGCGCGTAATAAAACCTTGCCTTTATCTTCCAGGTTTTTGCCGGCAATGATATCCAAATGCCATGTGGCCACATCATCCAGCGGTAGAATAATCGGCCCTGCGATTTCCCTTAAATCCATGGTCTTAAGATAATTGTTACAACGACCACATAGATCCACGCGGAGGCCTTCCTCTTTTTCCGCCCGCAAATAACTCAGCTCTTTTCTATTGTCATTTTCGCAAAACGGACAGCGAAGCCGCGGATAGGACCACGCAGTTTCACACAATGAGCAGTGCAGCCTTCGTTTTCCTCCCTCACCGGAAAGATCGGCCAGCCTGGGTGCCGAGCCGCAAACCGGGCAGTGGCCGTGATTCCAGAGGCTTAAATCCAAATGTTCGAGAACGGCTTGTGCGATAAGCAAGAGGGACGGTCGCAAAGACAAGTGAAGGAGCAATGCCAGTACCGGGGCATCGATGTTGAATGCCTTGGCCGAAGCTTCGATGGCCTCATAGTTGGATGCCAGAGCCGCCTTCACCACTGCCGGAGTTCCGTTACGCTTTTCTTCTATGGCCTTTAGCAGGCCCTCTGCCTGTCGACGTCCGTCTTCTCTTTTTCCCACCAATTCCACCAGGCGTTTATACAGGGCTGAAACTTTTTCCCAGTCCAGAGCCAATTCTTCCGGGTTCAAAAAAGATCGTCCTTGTGTGCACGCTTTTCGCAGATCTTCCTGATCAACGTTCAACTCAGGCAGATTAAATTCTTCGGAGTCGGAAGCTTTCACCGTTTCGGACAAAAGATCACCCACCCACTGAACAATCTCGGTATAGGCAGGATTTCGCTTACTGATGGTTTTTACTTTTAATTCGATGTCCTCCAAGTCTGGGGGCATTGATACACCTTTCTTTTTCGGAAAAAACCAATTTCTTTGTAAGGTCAGGGGCTCCGTATTACCGGAGCCCCTGATTGGCGCTTACAATTCCATAGGCTTGTACTTGATAAAATCGTCCACAATCAGAAATAACGCACGAACATCTTTTTCGTCTTCAATGTGGGCCTTGGCGCCGAATTTCTTTTTGGCTTCGGCCAGGTGTTGATTGGCGAGCTTCTTGATATCCGCCTCTTCACCAAAAGTGAGCGCTCCGGTGGGGCAGGCTTTGACGCAGGCCGGCAAAAGCCCGGCATCAACACGGTCGGTGCACATGGTGCACTTGACCAGCTGCTTTTGATCCTTGCTCCAATTGGGGACACTCCATGGGCACGCCTGTTTGATGGCTTTGGAGGCTTTTTCAAGGTCTTTGGTCTTTTCCGTATAAACAACCGCGCCATAATCGTTCACAACAATGGCGTCTTTCATGATCTGATCCGCCTTCTTTTTGCACGGCGGCGCCAGACAGTGACGGCATGCGTCACTGAAAAAATACCAAGCCATGGAATTTTTGTCAGATGGATATTCGGAAAAACGTACCAAACGGTACGTGTTTCCGTTGAGATCCAGCGGATTTTGATAGCTGCCGTACTGTTTGGTTTTATCCGCAGGCAGCTCGTTCCACTGCTTGCAGGCGATCTGGCAACCGCGGCAGGCAGTACAACGGGTCGTATCTATAAGAAAAAATTTACCAGCCATGGTTTACGCCCTCCTTTTCCCGAGTTTTTCCACGTTGACCATAAACGCTTTGGTCTCCGGGATTCTAGTGTTGGGATCACCGGTGGATGGTGTCAAAAGGTTGGCCGAATCGCCGCCATCCTTCGGATAGACCCATCCGAAACACCAGGGAAGCCCCACTTGATGAACCGTCAGTCCTTGAATGGTCATGGGTTTAAAACGGCCGGTCACCATGGCCACGGCCTCTACCTCTCCGCGGGCCGAGGATACTTTACACATGTCCCCGTTCTTGATTCCTCTGAGCTTTGCCAGCTCATTGCTCATCTCGACAAAAAGCTGCGGCTGTGTTTCCAACAGCCAGGGCTGCCAGCGGGTTAGAGCGCCGGTCTGCCAGTGCTCTGTGACCCTGTAAGTCGTGCCTACAAAGGGGAATCGTGGATCGCAGGAATAATGCGCATCTGCCTCCGTACCATAAACCGGAGCTACAGGATTCATGCGCTGACTGGACATCAGGTTCTTGGGCACCGGGCACTCAAGGGGTTCATAGTGCTCGGGAAGGGGCCCGTCGACTCGACCGGGACCGAAAACCGACGCCACGCCGTCCGGTTTCATAATGAACGGACGCTTGGTCTTTTCTTTGTCCGCCATGGGCGGCCAGCCGCCGTCCGGAACATCGCCCACCCACTTACCGTCCTTGTATTCCAGGATGTTTTTGTTGGGCGACCAGGGTTTGCCGTTGAGATCCACGGCTGCTCGGTTGTAAATGATGCGCCGGTTCACCGGCCAGCACCATGACCATTCCGGATAAAGACCCATACCGGTGGGATCTTTTTTCTCCCTTCGGGCTGCCATGTTCCCTTTTTCCGTATAGGAGTTACAATAGAGCCAATTACCGGAACTGGTGGAACCGTCATCCAAAAGGAAGGCAAACGACGGTACAAGGGTTCCTTTCTTATAGGATGTACCTTTTATAGTCACATCCTGTTCAAAGTAGCCGTTGACCAGCTTGGCGATGGCATGGGGATCGTATTTGCCGTCCTTGACATAATCCCATCTCAAATTTTTGATGGGTTCCGTGAACTTCCCCTCGGCTTCATACAACGTACGGACTTTTTCAAACAGTTCGACCATGATATCGCCGTCGCCCTTCGGGCCGCGAGGCGGTTTGGCGGCCGCATAGCGCCACTGCATCCAGCGTCCGGAGTTGGTAATGGACCCTTCTTTTTCAACACTGGTTAAGCAGGGGAGGAAAAAGACCTCGGTTTTGATCTCGTCGGGTTTCATTCCCGGTCCCTTCCAGAACGAAGCGGTTTCATTGTCAAAGATGTTGACGTTGACCATCCAGTCCAGCTTGGCCAATGCCTGGCGAGTTTTATTGGAATTGGCGCCGGAACAGGCGGGATTCTGGCCCCAGGCAAAAAATCCCTTGATGTCTCCTTTGTACATCTCATCGAAAATGTCGAGCCAGGAGTAGGTCTTGCCGTCGTCGATCTTGGGCATCCAGGAATAACCGAAATCGTTCTCCTTGGTAGCGAATTCCCCGAACATCGATTTCAGGAAGCTGGCCATGTACTTGGGCTTGTTCTGCCACCAGTTGGCGGAGAGGGGATCGTTTGTTTTTGGCGTGTTCTTATCGTTGTAATCGGCCAGTGTCACCAAAGAGGCTTTGGGGGTACCCAGATAGCCCGGCCAAATGTGAAACAGCAGGCAGTGATCCGTGGAACCCTGCACATTGGACTCGCCGCGGAGGGCGTTGACACCGCCGCCGGGCCGACCCATGTTGCCGAGCATCAGCTGGATCATGGCCATCATGCGGATGTTCTGCACGCCAACCGTATGCTGGGTCCAGCCCATGGCGTACATGATGGTGCCGGTTTTGTCTACGGCGCCGGTTTTTGCGTAAGTTTCATAAACTTTCTTAAGATCCGCTTCCGACGTTCCGGTGATGGCGGATACGGTTTTCGGGGTGTAGCGAGAATAGTGCTGTTTCATGAGCTGGAACACGCAGCGCGGATCTTTTAGCTCTAAATCACGCTTGGGCACACCCTTTTCATCTTTTTCAAACGCCCATTGCGACTTGTCGTATTTTTTTGCCTTAGGATCGTATCCGGAGAAAAGGCCGTCTTTAAAATCGAATTTGGAACCGACGATAAAACTGGCATTGGTGTAATTGGCCGCATATTCCTTATGAAATTTGTTATTGGAAAGGATATAGTTCATCATGCCGCCAAGAAACGCGATGTCCGTGCCTGATCGTAACGGAGCGTAAATGTCGGCTTTTGAAGAGGTACGGGTGAATCGGGGATCAACACTGATGAGGGTGGCGCCTTTATCTTTGGCGTTACCGACCCACTTCATGGAGATGGGATGGTTTTCCG
>JAOUGB010000219.1 GCA_029857875.1 Desulfobacteraceae bacterium
ATCAGTATCATTACATTGGCCAAAAGAAGTCCGGCAAAGATTGCGGATACCACATCGGGACTTTCCTGAAACAACAGCGGACCTGGCTTTAGGCCGATCAGAAGGAGGCAACCCAGCATAACCGCGGTGACCACATCGCCGGGAATTCCCAGAGTTAACATCGGCACCATTGCGCCTCCGGTGGTGCCGTTATTGGCCGCCTCGGGTGCGGCAATTCCCGCAAGATTACCCTTCCCAAAAGAATCCGGATTTTTGGACCACCGCTTGGCCTCATTATAGGCCAGAAAGGCGGCGATGGTTCCCCCGGTTCCAGGGATGATTCCGATAAAAGTTCCCAGGAAAGAGCTGGAAATAATGATTGGAAAGAGTTTTTTTAGCTCGCTTATAGAAGGCATCAATTTACCGATCTTCTGGTCGTATCTCTTGATATCCTTGCCCACATTTTCGATCTGGACAAAAATCTGAGATATGGCAAACAAACCGATCAGCACTGGCAATAAAGAAAAGCCTCCCATTAGATTGGGAATATCGAAGGAATAGCGCGCATACCCTTCTATAGGGTCAATGCCTACGGTTGCAATCAGAAGACCGAAAAAACCTGCGATCAATCCCTTGGTGAGTGCCCTTCCGGCGACACTCGCGATAACCGTCAGTCCGAAAACGGTCAGGGCGAAATATTCTTCCGGGCCGAATTTAAGGGCAATCTGCGCCAGTTTTGGTGCAAAAAACATCAAACAAAATGTAGAAATAATTCCTCCGATTGTGGAAGAGATGGTGGCCACGCCAATGGCTTTTCCTGCTTCGCCTTTCTGGGCAAGCGGGAATCCGTCGAGGACGGTAGCCGCTGCCGAAGGTGTTCCCGGTGTCGAAATAAGAATCGCCGATATAGATCCTCCATAGATACCACCGCAAAAAGCCCCGCAAAGCATTACCATGGCGGTGCTCACATCAAGATAGAAGACAAAGGGTAGCAGGAGTATGATGCCCACAGAAGCCGTCAGGCCTGGGAGCGCGCCAACCAGTATCCCGAGGCCGACCCCTATGAAAAGAAAGGGGAAATGCATTGGATGAAGTACGAACAAAAAACCTTGGAGAATGGGGTGCACGTTTTCGTCCTCTTTTGTTTCAGTCAAAACAGGTTGAATCGCGGCAGGGGAACCTTAAAAATAATTCTAAAGAGAATATACAGTATGCTGGTGGTAATTATGGAGGTTGCCACGATCTTAAGCCAATGCTTTTCGTTAAATACGAGCATGATACCGACAATAAAGGGCGGCGTCGCCACGACATATCCTGTGGCGGGAAGCAATACAGTATACCCGTAGCCGATCAAAGTGCCCAAGGACAACCTTATTATACTTTTCTTAATAAATGCCTTATCTGAAACCGGTTTAAGTTTCTTTTCCCGTGAACTCCTCCGCACTGCTAACATTCCCTCAACGACAAGAACAAAAGAGAAGATAAAAAGACAGACGCTCACAAAACAGGGAAATATTTTCGGTGAGAAGGCCAGGGTTCGCTTGGGAAATTGATAGGTCAGGGCATAGAATACAACAGACAGAATCATTAAAAAGACTCCGATGATGATCTCTTTTTTGCCCATACTTTCCGCCATAACAAGCGGCATACAGCTCTGACTGGGCTGTATGCCGGCTTTTTCTTATAATGACTTATTTGTAACGAGTACCCAGCTTATTCTCTATGATCAGCTTCTTAAAAAACTCATTCTCATCGGCGATGTGTTTTCTGAAATCCTGGGTGCCCTTATACTCCAGGGTGATGCCGCCCTTTTTGGCCAGCTCCTGAAAGTCAGGATCATCCATGGTCGCCTTAAAGGCGTCATGAAGCACCTTGACCCTATCTGCGGGCGTTCCTTTTGGAACCGCCAACCCCCTCCACTGCCCGAGGACAAAATCCAAGCCCTGCTCCCTGGCTGTAGGAATATCTGGGAACTCTTTCATCCGTTCTTTAGAAAAGACGGCAAGACAGCGTAACTGACCCGCAGCAATCTGGGGAACACCTTCCGGAGGAGACAGATTGCAAGCATCGATGTGTCCACCCACTGTAGATACAACGGTTGGGCCGCCGCCCTTGTGCGGGACATGGTTAAACTGAACCCCGGCTGCCTTCTCAAGGGCCAGAGCGATTATATGAGTGCCCCCGCCTGCTCCGGCATTGCCCAGGGTAACCTGACCAGGTTTCGATCTAGCCGCTGCGATCAGATCATTGATGTTTTTAAATGGGGAATCGCTATGAACCAGAATCCAGCAAGGGGTGTTAACCAGCATGATTACCGGATCAAAGGTCAGATCGTCGTAAGGAACGACGCTCATGTGCGTTTTGGTCAATGAAGCCGTTATCCAGGCTAAACAGTAATAGCCATCCGGCCTCTTCTTCATGGCCTCCGTATAGCCCGGAACGGCGCCGCCTCCTGGCCGATTCACGATGATCACAGGTGCGCCCAAATATTTGGGAACAACGGTTAGAAAGGTTCGAAAAACGGTATCAGTGGCACCTCCCACTTCCCATGGAATCATGAGTTCAATCTCGCGTGAAGGATACTTTCCTTTTTTAGCTTCCACAAGATCAGCCAGACCCGCGATTAATACGATCGCAAGCCCAACGCCTAAGACCTTATATAATTTTCTTCCTTTCATCACTTCACCTCCCTTCGTCAAGTCTTCTGAGTTAATACCTGAATTTTGCAAGCCCAATTTTGAAAGGTGAAAATTACTTTTCAGTTTCAGTTAGATAAAAATGATTTCATTTTCCAAAAGTGTTGCTTGATTGTGAAAAATTAACAAGAAAACGGTTTTAACTGCCTCCCGATGGGAGCGTCGAGTTTACCGAATCTACTGCGTTGGAAAAGAGTTGGAATTATCTACTATATTTGCTTCTTTGTCGCCTTGTACCTTCGACAAACCCGGCACTGACAAAAAATCCCGCAATAAATCATTTGTTAAATACCTTATTGGAGTCCATTATATTTTCGTATTACTTAACCTTTATTGCGCCAACACCTCTTTCCAGGTTGTTACGGGCCACTCTGTCTTGAAAAGCTCCTCGACCGCAGGTTTTCCCTTTTTTCTGAAGGACTCTGCATCAGGAATAACGACCTGCATTCCCTTTTTCTGAAGATCGACAATAATATTGGTTTCGCCTTCCTTTATTTTGTTGTTGGCCCAATCCGTTGCTTTTTTAGCGGCCTTGAGAATCAGGGATTGATCTTTTTTGGACAATCCATTAAAAAAAGCCTTATTGATCAAAATCCCGCCTGTTTGAACGAGGTGATTGGTAATCGTAAGATGGGTCTGAACCTCATTCAATTTGAAGGATGCAATCTGTGGCAGATCTCCCTCAGAGGCCTCTGCTCTTCCTTCTTTCAAGGAATTGTATAGATCGGGAAGAGGAATCGGAACCGGATCCGCACCCATTTCTTTCCAGACAGCAATCCATGTCTTTACCGTTGGAAGCCGAAGTTTCAGTTTTAAAACATCTTCCGGTGTATAAATGGGTTTATTTGATGTGGTCTGGCGAAGCCCCCGGTAAACGATGCCCAAGTATTTCATGTTTCCGTTCTTCTTCACAAGTTCCTTTGCCTTCTTGCCCAAGGGACCTTCCCAGACCCTCATGAAGTGATCAAAGTCTTTCATGACGTAAGGGGCATTGAAAAAGAAATACTGAGGTGCAGAGACTTCAAGTGGCCTTCCCCCTGTTGCCTGCATCTCCACCTTAGCTTTACTACACCATTCATTAATCTCCTCTTCCGAACCGCTCGCAGGCTGGACCTGTACTTCTATGTTGCCCTTGCTTTCCTTTTCTACCACTTCCTTGAACTTCTCACTGGCATCACAAAGGATATGTCCAATCTTGAATGGACTGGCCAGACGGATCACAGTCTTTGCCTTTTTAGCCTCGGAAAAGCCAGCCAAGCCCACGATTAAAAAAATAGCAAGCCCTATTGTTAAAACCGTATATAGTTTTCTCCCTTTCATCGCTCCCCCTCCATTGTTTAGGATCTTCCAAGTTAATCGATCCATTTTTTTACTCCCTTATCGGAGCCCATTTTATCCAAAAGTAATATCACCTCCTATCTATTTCTCCAGGATTCCAGGCCGCTGGAACGTATATCCCCCGATTTCCACTCCAATTGTCGGAAATTGAACCGGTTTTGAGAGGAGCACGGGGCCCTTTGACGTTGCGATCATGGTATCTTCACTCTTTGTTCCTGCAATCGAAGGGTTCCAGCAAAAGGCCTGATTTTCCTGTATGATGTCGGGAGTTTGGAAATTCACCCGATAGTCACGACCGGTATATCCCGTTGCTCCACCTTGATGGTGAAGCTGGTATTCCTCGGGATATCCTCTCTCTTGATACGCCGCTATTCCCTTTTTCAAAACCTCTACCACCGGCTTTTCAGGGATGGTGTTGGCCATCAGTACACATTCGATATAGACATTGTCTTCATACTGTTTTTTTAACTCAGGAGGTATTTTGCCGAATTGTACAAAGCGTGTGAGTGTGACGATTAATCCCCATTTTCTGGCATTCACACCAAGCATAGCCCGTTTTTTAATTCTTTTTTCAGTGGCGATGGGATGGCGGAAATTAGCAATCCGTTCATCTGCGGCACAAAAAGTAGTAACAAAATCGACCCGATCGGCCCACAACCTTCCTGAAAGCCTACCAATAACTTCACATTCCTTATCTCCGGGCTCGATTGTTTTCGCGGTTTCTTCGACAGCCTGGGAAGCCAGGAGACCTACTTTTTTATACCGTTCTACCTCCCACGGGGTCAAAGAATAGCGCAATGGATTGATATGATGTTCAATATTCTCTGTTCCAGGATAAAAAGAGTCAGCGCCCACTCTGCCGTTTTTGGTAAGCTTTTCAACGAATTCCTTCTCCCGTTCTTCAAACCATTTATAGGTTATTAGTTCATAACCCTGTTCAAGAATTTTTTCTTCCCTCTCTATTCGCGGGGCCTCAATATTGTTGCAAATAACGTATTCTTTTTCATTTGTAAGAAGGAGAGGGGCTGCACCCATTTCAGTGGCAATGCCAACGAGGTTGAGACGGCCTCCCGTGAGCCAGGAAAAATTACACTGCTT
>JAOUGB010000220.1 GCA_029857875.1 Desulfobacteraceae bacterium
CAGTGCCGTATAAATGGACGGCAGATTCCCCTGCTCAAACTCCACGTCGACGACAGGCCCCATAACCTGCGTAATCTTTCCTATATTTTCTCCCATCAAAAGACCTCCTATTAAAATGCGGTATTATATTTTTCTATTTAGCCTTTAAGCGCCTCGGCACCACCGACGATATCCATCAACTCCGCAGTAATTGCAGCCTGTCGAGCCTTATTATATAACAGCGTGAGGTTTTCAATCATATCTTTACAGGCTTTGGTGGCATTGTCCATTGCTGCCATCCGGGCGGCGTGCTCGCTGGTGGATGTTTCCAGCAATGCGCTGTATAACTGAACATAAACGTTCTTTGGCAGTAATTCGCCCAGCAGTTCCTGGGATGAAGGCTCACAAATATGTTCTGCAAGATACTGTGTTTCTTCTTTTTCAATTTCTTGTTCGGCGGATTCTATGGGCAGTATCGGGAGCATCTGTTTTAGCACCGGCAATTGTCTGGCCATACTCACAAATTCAGCATAAACAATGTAGACCTCGTCATAGGTTTTATCCAAAAAACCGTTGATTAACTTCTGTCCGGCACTTGATGCAACGTTAAATCCAAAATTGGCTCCGACGACTCCCAAATATTCGTCGACCCTTTCAACTTTATTTTTCCGGCACCAATCACGACCTTTTTTCCCGAAATTGGTAAATATGACCTCAATGCCCTGCTCTTCCTTTTCTTTTTTGAACGCCTTGGCCTTTGATATCAGATTCGCATTGAAACCACCGCATAGACCGCGATCAGAGGTACACAAAACAATGTGTACTTTTTCCACTTCCTCACGGACCTCCAGCAAGGGGTTTGTCTCCTCTCCGGCCTTCTCGGCAAGGCTTCCCAAAACTTCAGCAAACTTGCCAGAGTAAGGTCGGAAACCCTCCATGCTAGCCTGAGCACCGCGCAACTTTGAAGCCGCAACCATGTTCATGGCCTTTGTAATCTGCTGAGTCTTTTTAACCGCCGATATCTTTGTTTTAACATCTTTTAATGTCGCCATAGACTTTAGCCCTTATTGCATCCTTATAGTTGAGGTTATTTACTCATTCTTTCATTTGAATATCCAACACATAACCCCAAAAAAGCTATTTATTTGATTGTGTCCTGAAATTCCGCATCATATGCCGTTAAAGCATCAGTCAGCTGTTTGTCTATATCTTCCGTAAACGCCAAGTTTTCTCTAAGCCCTTCGAATATCTGCGGATATCTGTCTTCAAGAAACGAGTAAAGTCCTGCCTCATACTTGGCAAGCACATCAACCGGGTATTTGTCAAGAAAGCCTCTGGTTCCGGCAAACAGGATCGACACCTGTTTTTCCATGGGCAGCGGTTGATACTGGGGCTGTTTTAAAATTTCCACCAGCCGTTCACCACGGGTCAACTGTTGCTGTGTTGCCTTGTCAAGATCGCTTCCAAAAGCGGCAAACGCTTCAAGCTCTCGGTATTGGGCCATATCGAGCCGCAATGTACCGGCCACCTGTTTCATGGCCTTCACCTGGGCGGAACCACCAACACGTGAAACAGACAGTCCCACATTGATCGCCGGTCGAACACCGGCAAAAAACAGGCCGGGTTCAAGGTATATCTGTCCGTCTGTAATGGAAATAACATTGGTGGGAATATAAGCGGAAACGTCACCAGCCTGGGTTTCAATAATCGGAAGTGCGGTCAAGGATCCGGCGCCAAGTTCATCGTTCAGTTTTGAAGCCCGTTCGAGCAGGCGAGAGTGATTGTAGAAAATGTCGCCCGGATACGCCTCGCGTCCCGGCGGACGTCTCAATAGGAGAGAAACCTGGCGATAGGCTGCAGCCTGTTTGGACAAATCGTCATAGATAATCAGGGCATGCATTTTTTTATCCCGGAAATATTCACCCATGGCACAACCGGCATAGGGAGCGACATACTGCAACGTGGCGGGATCACTGGCACATGCCGCTACAATGGTAGTGTATTCCATGGCGCCATGTTTTTCCAGAATCGCATGGACCTGAGCCACCGTCGATTTTTTCTGACCACACGCCACATAGATACAGTAAATGTCCGTATCCTTCTGAGCAAGAATGGCATCAACAGCAACGGCTGTTTTGCCGATCTGACGGTCACCGATAATCAGTTCGCGCTGCCCGCGTCCAACGGGGGTCATGGCATCGATGGCCTTTAGACCGGTATAACACGGTTCATGCACGCTTTTACGGGCAATAACCCCTGGTGCCACCATCTCTACCCTTCTGGACTCTTTGGCCTCGATAGGTCCTTTACCGTCCAAGGGTTCGCCAACCGCCGAAACCACTCTGCCCAGCACGGCTTCACCCACTGGAACCTGGGCGATTCTGCGCGTTCGCTTGACAATATCTCCCTCTTTGATGTGAATGTCCTCGCCCATAATGGCGACACCCACATTATCTTCTTCGAGGTTCAGCACAAGACCGAGAATGCCGCCCGGAAATTCAACGAGTTCCAGTGCCATGACTTTCTCCAGGCCGTATACCCTGGCGATACCGTCACCCACCGACAAGACCGTCCCGGTTTCACTTAACTCAATTTTCTTGTCGTAATCCGTAATCTGCTCTTTAATGATCTGACTTATTTCTTCAGCTCTTAATTCCATTATATACTCTCGCCCCTTTTTAATGATTCTCTCATGTTGAGTAATTGTGATTTGATACTACCGTCCAGAACCAGATCTCCTATTCTTGAAACAATCCCCCCGATAAGGCTGGGATCCTGTTCCACTTGCAGGATAATATCTTTACCTGTCCTTTTCGACAGAGTTGTACGGATCTTTTCAACGATCTCGGAGGGAAGTTCTGAAGCCGAGACCAAACTGGCCCGTAAAACACCTTTAAGCTCGTCTGCCAGTTTCTGATAAAAATCATTGATAACACTTAAAAATTCGAAACGACCTTTGTCAAACACTAACAGCAGAAAAGATGCAACGATTTTTGAGATACCCACTTTATCAATAACTGCCTCTAAAACGTTTTTACGACCCGAGGCACCATAAAGGGGATTGCAAATCGCCTGTTCAAGCTCTTTTTCTTTGGCCATCAGTTTGACAAATCCATCAAGTTCATCCCTGTAGGTTTCAGCTTGACCGTCCTCTTTACCGATAATCAAAAGTGCCTTGGCATATCGCCGTGCTATGGTTAAATTTTTCACTATGCCACCACCTTATCTAAATATTCATCCACCAGCTTTTCCTGGTCTTTGGCCGTAATTTTATTTTTTAGGATTTCTTCTGATTTTTGTAGCGCCTTTTCCAGTATCTCTCGCTGAAGCTCTAATTTGGCCTGTTTGAACTCATGATCGATGTTTCGACGGGCTTGTTCCTCCAATTTTTCAGCGGCTTTTTTCGCTTCATCGATGATTCTGGCTTTGGCCTCATTGCCTTGCCGGATATAATCTTCGATGAGTTTTTCAGTTTCCTGTTCCAGGCTGGAAAATTTTTCGGTGTATTCCGCCAGCTGTTTCTCAGCCGCTTGTTTCTTTTCTTCAAGTTCGCTGAGTTGTTCTTTGATCCCGCTAATTCTTGAATTTAGTGCCTGGGATGCCGGCTTTCGCACGAGAAGGAAAAGACCGATGGCCAAAACTCCAAAATTCATTACCTTGTAAGTGTCCGTCGCCAGCCATCCTTTTGACTTGCTCTCACCTTCCGACGAGGCCAAAGACACTCCGATAAGACAGAAGAAAAGCATCGTCATTATAACCATCATGATCGATCCTTTTTTAAAGATCAGTCGCTTTAGGTTATTTTTAGGCCATTTTTTACAATTCAGGTTCATTAAACAGCCCTCCCCAAAATTTTTTCACTTATGGCATTTGCAAAAGTATCAATCTCTTTATATAGAGATACTCGAACATTCTGTGCATCCTTTGCGACCTTTTCGCGAACTTCCGCAAGATTTGCCTGAGCCTTTTGATTAATTTGTTCTATGATCTTTTTTTCTTCCTCAGCCGCCTCTTTTAACAAGACTTCTTTTTCATTTAATCCCCTGGCCCTGGCATCTTTTATACCTGAAATAAATGCCTCATCTTTCCCCACCGCGTCTTCATTCAGCTTTTCGACATTCTGCTCAAGACTTGTAATTTTTTCCTTTCTATCAATGAGTATTTTTCGAATCGGCCGGTATAAAATGATGTTGAGTACCCATATGATAATGAGAAAATTGGCGATTTGTACAAAGAGCGATATATCTGGCATAACCGATATTGCCGCGCCGAAAGCTACCCCTGCAAACGACACCAAGGATAGTGATAAAAACAAGATGAAAACAATATAATTTTTCAGGTTTAAACCGGAAATTTTCATATAAAGATCCTCCATCGCTGAAACCTGCAATCCAATTTTTTAAATGAATTTTTTAAATAGAATTCTGTCCACTTACGTTTTTAACTCGGCGGTCTATAACATCAGCCAAAAATGTTGTCAAAGGTTTTTTTTTAATTTTCGTCAGGCTTTTAGGGGGAAAGAAAATTTTTCATATAATCTGTATCCGCTACAATAAAATTGTTCACACTTTCATGGAACAATTTCCATTAAATATGACTCCGGATTTAATGAGAACTGCCGGAGACTGAATGTCTCCTTCAATACGCCCCGGCGGATAAACTTCTACTCTTTTTCCGGCATTGATCTTACCGTTTACCCTGCCCATTATGATGACAACGTTAACCATGATCTCCCCATTTACAGTAGCCGTCTCTCCGATGATCAGCTTGCCGTCAGCGCTATAAATTTTTCCAACAACATTCCCCTCCAGCCGAACCGTATTTTCGAACTCGACGGTCCCTTCGATGGTGGTACCCGGTCCAAGCAACATGGTTATAGTGTCGAATTTTTTTGTTTTTATCATACTCTCCCCCGAGTTATAAAATAACAGAATAGAACTTGGTACATGTATTCTTAAATACGGTAACGTATTTATAACTTGGTTTATTCATTATATTCACGCAAAAGTGTAAAGTGCCTAAAGTGAACTAAAGTGCCTAAAGTTAAGGTATTCTATCAATTTTAATTATAATTGATCGCGCTGAAAGC
>JAOUGB010000221.1 GCA_029857875.1 Desulfobacteraceae bacterium
GTTATTTTTGATGATCTTGAAAAATATTTTATGGCTGCAGGATATTCCTCTCCGCTCATGTATCTCCATAACAGCCCCGGACTTTTGCGCGTGAAAGAACAGGCCAAGAAAAGCAACCAGCAGAAATAATCGTAAAATCCTTTTTGCCCCTTATATCGGTTCATGCGGCTTTTTCTTTTGTAAAACTTTTTTTAAAAAAAGTGTTGCAATTTATAAAAAATAATGTTTAATAAGATAAACAGCTCGGTTTTGGCTCATAAAAAACAGAGGATGAATATGCCTGCTTATCAATTTGAATCCTTTTTACAACGGGTTTTTGAAGCCACAGGGATCGCTTCACAAACTGAATTGGCGTCTGCTTTGAATATCAACCGATCAGCGATCACGCAAGCCCGAAAAAAAGATTCCATTCCGGACAAATGGATATTGAAGCTGTATCGAACCTTTGGTTTAAACCCTGACTGGATTGAAACCGGCTCAGGACCGACCTTTATGAAACAATCTGATCCAAACGATTCTCTTTTTAAAAATGTTCCAAAGGTTAAAGCCCGGTTGAGTGCGGGGGGAGGTTCTTTTGAAGTTGGATCTGAAATAAAGGGATATTACGGCTTTCGAAAGGACTGGCTGGCAACAAAGGGAAGCGTAAATAAGATGGTTTTAATGGATATTTTCGGCAACAGCATGGAACCTGAAATAAAGGATGGAGATACCGTACTTATCGATGAATCTCAAAAGGACATTTTAGCAGGTGCTATATATGCTGTTGGTATTGATGATACAATAATGGTCAAAAGACTGGAAAAACATCCCAACAAACTGGTTTTACACAGTGATAACAAAGAATATTCTCCGATTTATCTTCAAGGCAGTGAAATAAACAGCATCCGTATTATTGGAAAAGTCATCTGGATCTGCAGGGAATTCAGGTAATTTTTTTTGCTGTTAATGTTGATAAAAATAAACAAATGATTATAATAATAAACTCAAAAAGGTGAAAAGTGCAACATAAAATTTTAGGAGATGAACAATGACGGTACAAAACTATTATTCAGATTATTATGAAAACTATGAATATCATGGGAACACTGCGGTTGAAATAACCCTTATAAAGAAGGGAGTTACAATCAAACGGGATTGGATATTTTTTGATTCTGTTCAGGAAGCTCAAGATTTTTTTTATGAAAACAATTAGGCTGATTTTCTAAATGGAGGATACAATGCTCGATAGAATCATTGATGGTTTGTTGGATTTTGTTTTTATGGTTATGATTTTACTACTGTCGATTTTGGGAACGTTGGTTGTGGGCATGTAAACGTCTCGTAAATTGTACAATTAGTTGAAATAAAAGCTTTTTTAATAGCTTCTGGTTTACGCCACTTCCATGGAATGATGGAATACTGGAAGGTTGGTTTTTAAAAGGATTTTATCCAATTTAAATTTTATCTTCTACACAAATTTTACCATTAACCCAACATTACATTATCCCAGAACCCATTACTCCATTATTCCAACATTCCAGCATTCCCTCCGGGGCGTAGGCCCTACGGGTCGGAGGCCAATTGGGGCGAAGCCTCTAACTTGTTGCAATGTTCTCTGATAGGCATGATCGTATTTTCAACGGGAACAAGACCCATATTCAGTGCCAATCAATTGTTATTTGTCAACCGGATTTCCACTTTATCTTTCAGATAATTTTTTACAGCCGCTATGGGTACTTCTTTTCTGTGAAAGATTCCGGCCGCCAATGCGGATTCTGCTTTTGTCTTTGTAAACACATCATAAAAATGCTCCACACATCCAGCACCGCTGGATGCAATGACCGGAATGGTTACGGCGTTTTTGACCGCATTGACAAGCTCAATATCATAACCCGAATTCGTACCGTCTTTATCGATACAGTTTAACAGTATTTCACCGGCTCCCAGCTTTTCACACACCTGTGCAAGGGTGACGGCATCCAGATTCCTGCCCTCTCTACCTCCTTTGATGGTACACTGATACCAGCAATACCCTTCTCCATTGGGCCCCTTGATATCTGTCTTAATCACATGATGGCCGACGTTATCCGGTGACGACAAATAAACTCTTCGGGGGTCGATGGATACAACAACGGCCTGGGCACCATAGACTTCGGATATTTGTTCGATGGAACTTTTGCCGGTCATTTTGCCTGTTTTTACATAATCTTCAGCAATTAAAACCGCATCACTTCCAATGGAAATTTTGTCTGCACCTGACCTAAAATAGGCTGAAGCAACCTCCAGAGCGGTATATGTTCTTCCCTTTTGATCGGTATAATCTTGAATACCACCACCGGTGGTTAATGGAACAAAGACGTGTTCGGACGTCCGTTTTAATACCGATAACATGGGGATGTCTTCCAAAGGGAAATCCCTGAACCCTGTAATGTTCAGAAAAGTAATCTCGTCGGCCCCTTCTCTGTAATACCTTTCGGCAAGTTCAACCGGCTTGCCGAGATTTCTGACATCGCCGTTTTCTCTGACATCGTATTGATCACCTTTTGTCACCACCAGATCCCCCTGGTCGTTGGATCGGACATCCAGGCAGGCGATGATCCTTTTGGCCAGCCGGGTTTCATGGGAAACATAACTCAATGCTATTTGTTCACGGCGAGATTGGATAAAATTTTTTAGCAGTTTTATCCCTGCATCTCCACTCTTTTCCGGATGGAACTGTGTTGCCGTAATGCTTCCTGTTTGAATACTACTCACGAATTCCACACCATAGTTGGTGGTGGTCAAAACAACGGCATTGTCTTCGGGTTCAACGTAGAATGAATGCACAAAATAAAACTTTTCATCACCCCGCAGCCCGTTAAAGGTCTGACTCGGTTTTTTTATGTTGACACCATTCCATCCAATATGTGGAACCGAAAGATCGATGTCGAACTTTTTAACCTGTCCTGAAAAAAAGCCAAAACCGCTTGTATCCGGGGCTTCTTCACTTTTTTCAAACAGAGCATGCAATCCCAAACATATGCCAAAGAACGGCCTGCCGGAGCGCAGGTAATCTTTTAACGGATCCACATATTGTTTTTGATACAGGATCCTCATCATACTCCCGAAATTACCGACACCGGGAAAAACCAATTTTTCAGCGGACAAAATATCATCCACATCAGTGACAACCTTAACGTTTTCTCCAATACTTTCTATGGCATTGATGACGCTTCTAACATTGCCGGCGCCGTAATCTAATAGCGTAATCATTGGTGGTTCCTATCTTTTTTTTGAATCGTTCAAAAAATCTGTCCTGCTTCAACTTAAGATAACTGTGCCCAATGATCAAGCACCATTTTAAAACATCACGTTAATCAATTCAGTTCTATTAAAAAATTGGCGCATTTAAAGTTTGTTTTAACAATCAATCTATTTTTGCACATAAAGTTCCAATTAATTCACAAAAAAATATACCGTGAAGAATCATTAAAAGAAATCATATCGGCAGATTATAGGATCCCCGAACCTCCATCATTGACATTTTTTCTTAAGTGAGCATTTTAATGCTACATAGTGGTATTTTCTGTTGCATTCAATTGTGCCTTTTTCATCCGGTTTCAGATATTATTTCCAAAATCCAGCTGCTCATAGGAGGTGAAAAACGTTTTCTTTATGTCGCATTTAAGGATTAGATTGCTAAAAACCGAATTAGGGATTTAAATGCATATCCTGTATCATTAGAGGTACTTAAAATGTACTCAAAAATAAAATCATCCGGACAACAACGGGTTGAATTAAATGAAGAGATATTAAAAAAAATTCTCAAAAGAATTTCCAATGGCAGGGTATCTGAGGTGGCTGATGATATCGGTTTGCCGTACGATCTGGTATATAATCTGGTGCACGGAAGGATTAACTCTCTTTCAGCAGAGAATTATAAATTGATTTTTGGTGAAGAGCCGCCGAGCCAGGCTGTAAAAAGAGTCAATGGCTCATATTTTAGAGAAATGGTGCAGTTGTGGTTGTTTTTGAATGGCGATGTGTCAGAAGCGGATCTTTACAGGGAATTCTGCCGAGATAAAAATGTTAAGAAGGTCGACTATAGAATTTTCAGCGAGGTGACCCAGACCGTTGAGAAAAAAATAGAACACGCCATGGAACAAAAATTTATCGATCAGGGATTTGACAGGTTTGACATAACAGAACTGATAAGAGAACTTTATTTAATCGAGAAACAAGAGCGCGTCCTTTATAAAAATATAAAGCCGATTTTAAACTTTTTAGCAGAGACCTTGAAAATTAATCCGACACGCATATTAAATCAGTGGTTTGTTCGCTATGAAGACGGTGAATTAAAAACGGTAAGTAAAAAGGTGTGTGATGATGCGCTGGAACTTAAAAAAAGAACGGAGAGTGCCCTGCGTTCAGGTTCAAGATACGAAGTTGAAAAAATCCGGGAAGAAATCTATGGAAAAAAAACGGGGTATACATTGTTTTCCGAGATCGAAGAGGAACTGGAATTTTTAAGAAAATTTGAAGGGAAAAACCCCAGGCAATATTTGGGAAGAAGTATCAGTCATTATAAAAAATCAAGACTCAAAAGAATCGCTTCCTGGAGGGCTTTGAAAATAAAAGACGCGTGTTGTGAATTCATTGATGATCATCCCGAACTATCTCTTAAATCTCTTCCGAATTCTCATAGAAGAACAAAACTAAAAAAACTGCTGACGGTTTTAAAATCGTATTCAATTTCGAAAGTAATAAAAGAAGAAGATGACATTGAAAGATTTATATTAATGCCCGCATATTATCATAAACAATACAATACGAATGAGTATGGATTGATAAGTCTAAATAAAGCAGGATATTTTTTGGGGATGAGCAAAACCGCATTTGACTTGTTGGTTTCAGAAAATCTTGATGTATTCAGAAGAATTGGGACATATAATAAAGAATGGTATCTACCGTATCTATATCTAAAAAAAATCAAAGAAAAAAATGGGTTTGATATAGTAAAAGCGAAATATGAAATGCTGGCAAAAAAAATATCGCCTTTTTTGAAAACACATGGCGATGATCTTTAAATGCTAAAATTGGGTAAA